>JAFGKP010000075.1 GCA_016928455.1 Methanomicrobia archaeon | reverse complement strand
GAATCGATCTTCACGCGCGACTGGATGATCGGGATAATCCATTCGTCCTCCGCACCGTCGCTGACAAGGATGGCAGAGTCAGCGTGGAATTGAGCGAGGACCTCATCAATCTTCTGGCCTATCTTTCTATCCGAAACCGCACCGACACTCCGATCCCCGGCTATAAGCACGACCTCCGACTCGACTCCCGTGTCACCAGTCCTCAACTGCTCATAAATCCGAATCGCCTCGAAGATCGCATTGATGTCTGACTCCTCGGGATCGGCGAGTGCGAGCTTCGTTGCCGCGGATAGCAGCGCCTCCTTACCAATAATAGGTGTTACTAAGCCCGCTTTCCAACCGATATCATCATCTCGGTCTATACAGGTCACAAGCGTTTTCGTTTTGGCCATTACCTGTATGCCCCTCTACAGAAAGAAGATACAGCACCTTCACATATTAACCTTTCGTTCCGCTCCCCCTGTACACACCACAACGAACCCTCAGGTGAAGTGCGAGAGTCGTAACTGCCGTGCGATACACTGTTCACCGGGGATCTCCACGGGATAGTTACCGGAGGCGCAGCCCAGACAGAGGTTGCTCACCTCGATACCAACGGCCTCGATCAGCCCCTCGGGGCTCACGTAACGGACGGAATCAGCATGTAAAAACGCAGCGATCTCCTCGAGAGTTCGTCCACAGGCAACCAGCTCATCCCGCGTCGGTGTATCGATCCCGAGATAGCACGGCGCGATAATCGGTGGGCTTCCTATTCGCAGATGGACCTCCCGCGCCCCTTTCTTCTTCAAATGATCCACGATTATACGCGAGGTCGTCCCGCGCACAATGCTGTCATCCACGAGCACGACGCGCTTACCCGCCACATTCGCCTGTACCACGTTTAACTTCAGGCGAACCGCCGTGTCGCGGGTGGATTGCTCAGGCATAATGAACGTCCGTCCGACGTATCGGTTTTTGATCAGGCCTTCCATGTAATCGATGCCCGAACACCGCGCATAGCCGATGGCATAAGTGATGCCGGAGTCAGGGACGGGCGAGATGATATCCGCCTCTACCGGATGTTCCTCCGCCAGGCGCTCCCCGATTCGCAGCCGTACGTCATACACCAATTTTCCGTCAATTACCGAGTCTGGACGTGCGAAATAGACGTATTCAAAGATACAATGAGCACTGTTTATCCCACGGTAGAGCTGGTGACTCTCAAACGGCATACCCTTTTGGCGCGCGCGCCCCGGACTCCGCGGGCTTTCCGGAGGGCTGAGCAGTAGTACCTCGCCTGGATGGACGTCCCGCAGTAATTCACCGCCCAGAGTGTCAATTGCAGGACTCTCAGACGCCACGATATAACCGGTGGGGGTTCCCGATTCATCTTTCAGAGCGCCGATGCAGAGCGGTTTTATACCGAGCGGATCCCGCACCGCGAGTACTGACGAATCCAGCAAGATTACCAGAGAATACGAGCCGACGACGCGGCGCATCAGTTCCTTCACGGCTTCCAGCGGGGTATGGTGCATCAAATCCTTCGCGAGTAACTGTGCAATTACCTCAGTATCCGAGTCCGAATGAAATATCCGCCCATCACGTTCCAGCTCTTTCCGCAAGGCGGTGGCATTGACGAGACTGCCGTTGAGGCCGATGGCTAGCTCACCGTTCCGATACGTGACCAGTAACGGTTCTGTGGTTTCCACTCTGGTCGCACCCCTGGTGGAATATTGGACGTGCCCGATGCCCATAGTGCCCCTTAACGCGGCAATCTGTTGCCTGGAGAAGACTTCAGAGACGAGTCCTATGCCCTTGAGCAGCGTGACCGACTCTCCACCTACACCAGCATCAGCATGATCAGATACCGCGATGCCTGCAGCTTCCTGCCCGCGATGCTGTAACGCATAAAGTGCATAATAGAGCGATAAGGCTACATGTTCCCTGCTAAGCACGACGCCCACGATACCGCACCGTTCGCTTACGCCTCCTGCACCTTCACTATCGCTCATCTATCTACCGATCCCCCTTTCCGTTCACGCCGAATGCCGGATCCTGAATGATGACTCGATCTTCGTTCGATTAAAAATCCCAATATGCCCGTTGCACCGCTTTCAAATCTTCGATACGTTGCAGTACCTTCGTGTTCGGGCTCACCGTGTCGCTCTCCGGGAGTGCACCTGTTCCTCTCAGGAGCGAATGGAAGACTGCCAGCACGGAGTCTCCGAGCGCATCATGATTATAACCGCCCTCTAACGCCAGTACGACTCGTCCTTCGCACTGCTCGTTCGCTATCGCCAGAATGAGGTCGGCAAATGCGCCAAAGCCGCTGGTAGAAACCTTCATTGAAGCGAGCGGATCGGTCCAGTGCGCGTCAAAACCAGAAGAGACAAGCACAAATTCGGGCTGAAACTCACGCGCTATTGGCACCAGGATCGAGGTGAGCGCGAAGAGATACTCAGCATCACCGCTACCAATGGGGAGCGGGATATTCACCGTAAACCCCGCCCCCTCGCCCGCGCCCACCTCCGTTATCCAGCCCGTTCCGGGATAGTGCGGATATTGGTGGGTGGAGAGATAGAGAACTGAGGGGTCCTGGAAGAAGATCTCCTGCGTGCCATTCCCGTGGTGTACGTCCCAGTCCATAATGAGAATACGTTTGAGGCGGTGTGCGCGTTTCAGGTATTCCGCGGCGATCGCGATATTATTGAAGATACAGAAACCTCGGCCGCGGCTCGCATTCGCATGATGCCCGGGCGGTCGTACCAGTGCAAAAACCTGTTTCAGGGCGTTATCATCAGCCATCACGCTATCTACCGCACGTAAGAGCCCGCCAGCCGCGAGCAGGGCGATAGTATACGTCGCAGCGCAGATCGGCGTGTCAGGATCGAGCATACCACTGCCCAACGCACTCATTTCCGCTACCTTCTGCACATACTCGCGGGTGTGCACGTACATGATGGCCTCAACTGGCGCGCGCTCCGGGAGGATATGTTCCAGCCGCGTTGTGAGATTCTGCTGCTCTAATTTCCGCATGATGCTGAGCAATCGATCCGCGCTCTCGGGATGAAAGCCGGTATCATGGCGCAAATAATCCGCGTGATAGACAAAGCCGGTGGAACTGGTCATCGTCGTGCGTGAGGTGAATGTGATAAGTGCTAAAAGGATTAATAAACCTTGTGGAATGTTTTTCCGAGGCGATTCGCACTGTGCATGCAGATCGCGAGCACTCAGGCCTCTTTTATCCCTGCGGGTATTCTATACGTGAGGAACTCTACGGGGCATGGAGACGAAGAACGTATTGCTCGAATTGGGCAGGAGTCTGGTGGAAGCGCTGGTCATCGTCGCGCTTATCGTTTCGGTCGCTTATGCGGCCACGGGCTCGTGGCACATTGGGTTCGCCGTTGAATCGGGGAGCATGGAGCCGAACATGCAGGTGGGCGATTTGATTCTTGTGCAGGCACCGCACCGCACGACCATTACGACCCATGAAGCGGGCGAACTCAGTGGATACGCGTCGTTCAACAACTACGGGAATGTGATCATCTATCGCCCGAACGGGCTCACCTCGGCAACGCCCATTATCCATCGAGCAATGTACTGGGTGGAGGAAGGCGAAGCAATGCCGGATGGCAGACCGGCGCCACATGCGGGCTATATCACAAAAGGCGATAATAATTCCGGGTATGATCAGCCCATGCTGGGTGTCGAGCCGGTGAAGCCCGAGTGGGTCGTCGCGGTGGCGAAAGTCCGCGTTCCGTACCTCGGGTACCCCTCACTTATCCTGAAGAAAGGTTTTTAAGCCGGAGGGAGATTGAATAGTAGGAGCCAAAAATGAGCCGAAAGCCAGCTCGTATGTACACGCGAGTGTCAGGACATGCGTACGTGCGACGGGAGTACATGGGTGGCGTACCCGGTAGCAAGATCACTATCTTCGATATGGGTACTGCCAGTGTCGACTTCCCCGTGACGCTATCCCTAGTCGCCAAAGAAGCCTGTCAGGTACGCCACAATGCCCTGGAAGCGGCTCGTATCTTCGCCAACCGGTATCTCGTAAAAGGCGTGGGCCGGAAGAACTTCTACCTGAAGATTCGGCTGTATCCACACCACGTGCTGCGCGAGAATAAGTTGGCAACCGGTGCTGGTGCGGACCGTGTCTCGAGTGGCATGCGCCACGCGTTTGGCCGTGCTGTGGGCACGGCGGCACGGGTGAAGAGCGGGCAGCGAATGCTCTCCGTTGGTGTGGAGCCGGATAACGTCGAGCAGGCTAAGGAAGCGCTCCGCCGTGCGAGCTATAAGCTCCCCACACCCTGTTGGATCGTTATTGATAAGGGCGAGGAACTGGTAGCGGCGTAACCTCCTTCCCTTATTTCCTGTTTTGCTCGCGCGAGCCGCATGAAATCGGAAAGATTTATAACCTTGTGCGTGAATGTAAGGGTCATCAAAGGGGGAAGAACGGTTTCCGAACATGGAGCTTGCAAAAAATACCTTTCATAAAGTACTTGTTCGCACCGCTGTGGTGATTACTACAGTATCCGTTCATGGTATCGCAAATGCCGCACCATTTAGCTTCAATTCGCCCGTCAGCTTTGATCCACCGCTCTACGGCTTCTCCTGCAATCCGGCGCACGATACCTGGCGAAATATCCAGGCGAATGGCGAGTTCGTCGTCAATGTGGTGGGGAAAGAGCTTGGTGAGCGTCTGCACGTCCTGGAGACGGATTACCCGTACGAGGAGTGCGAGCTCATGCATGCGGGCTTAACCGAGGCACGAGCCAGTGCCGTGAACCCGCCGCGGATAAAAGAAGCGCTCGCATGGCTTGAATGCAAACGCGAGCACACCGTCGAGTTGGGCGATCACATCTGGATAACGGGCCGGGTCGTGGCTGCGGCGGTGAAGGACGAGTACTGGAAAGCTCCCGGCGTTCTGGACCTCGAGAAAGCGAACCCCTTATGCCACCTGAGCGGTGAATTTTTCGTTACTGACATGAAGGAGGCGAGATATAAGCGGGCGCAATGAAGCGTGTAGTGCTGGCATATTCTGGTGGTTTGGACACCTCGGTCTGCATCCCGGTGCTCCGCGAGCACTACGGGTACGACGAGGTGATCGCGGTGCTGGTGGATGTGGGGCAGCCGGAGTTAGACATCAAAGAGGGCGTGGATCGTGCTAAGAAGCTCGCAGATGCTGTTACCCTCATTGATGCCCGGGATGAGTTCGTTCGCGATTACCTCTTTCCGTTGATCAAGGCGAACGGGGACTATGAGGGATACGTACTGGGCACGGCCATCGCGCGACCGTTGATTGCGAAGAAAGTGGTGGAGGTCGCGCAGAATCGTGATGCCGAGGCAGTGGCACACGGCTGTACGGGCAAAGGCAACGACCAGCTCAGATTCGATGCTATCTTCAGAGCTACCAATCTGGCAGTTGTGGCGCCGGTACGCGAGTTGAGCTTGACACGCGAAGAAGAGCACGTGTATGCGGCAAAGCACAACATCGCATTCGAATCAGAGAAGCGCTGGAGCATCGACGAGAACCTCTGGAGCAGAAGCATTGAGGGGAGCGAATTGGAGGATCCCGCTGCCCACCCGCCTGAAGAGATTTATAAATGGACGGTATCTCAGGACGCGGCACCGGACAAGCCTGAACTGCTTCAGATCGGCTTTGAGCATGGCGTTCCCGTAACGCTGAACGAAGAGCGAATGGACGGTGTCTCACTCATCACCACGCTGAATGAGCTGGGCGGCACGCACGGTATCGGGCGAACGGATATAATCGAGGATCGTGTCCTGGGCTTCAAGGCGCGTGAAAACTACGAGCATCCCGCGGCCACGATGCTGTTGAAGGCGCATCGCGATCTCGAGGGGCTCGTACTCACGCGGAACGAGCTGCGGTTCAAAGCAGCTGTGGATCAGGCCTGGGGCGAGCTGGTCTATCAAGGTCTGCTTATGGATCCGCTCTACGACGACCTCAACGCATTCATCAACCAGACACAGAAACCGGTGACCGGTACGGTACACCTGAAGCTGAGCAAAGGCCTTGCACGCGTTGTGGGGCGTGCATCGCCGAACGCCTTATATTCACCGGCGGTCTCCTTTGATGCCAAAGCGGAGACGCGGATTGTTGAGGGCTTCTCCGTTTATCATGGATTCCAGTCACGAATGATCAGGAGGTCCTGTGAGTGATATCACTATTCTTGAGCATTACCGTCTCTCATGAACGCGCGGGTACGCAGATCCACGATCGAAGGTGAAGGTATCGCACCACCATCGAAGAGCTACACTCATCGTGCCATTACCATCGCCGCATTGGCGAAGCGAAGTGAACTCTACTTTCCATTACTCTCGGGTGACACGGAAGCCACAATGGCCGCGGCGCGGGCGTTGGGTGCAGTGGTTGAGCTTGTTCGTGACGCGCCGATCCCGAAGTTGACGATAGGCGGCGTTGACGGGCAACCAGCGACACCGGCTGATGTGCTCAATGCAGAGAACTCAGGCACAACGCTCCGCTTCTTCACTGCCGTCGCGTCGTTGTGTGCGGGCATTACGGTGTTAACCGGGGACGAATCATTACGCAAAAGGCCAAACGGGGCGCTATTGTCCGCCCTCACAGATCTCGGTGCCGAGGCGATCTCGACGAAAGGGGATGGAACTGCCCCGCTCGTGGTACGCGGGCCACTCAAGGGCGGAAAGACCACGTTCAATGCGTCCCAGAGCTCACAGTTCGTTTCGGCCTTGCTCATCACCGCTCCGCTCGTGGAACATGATTCTTATATCCTGGCGACTAATCTTAGTTCAGTACCGTACATGAGAATGACGACCGAGGTCCTGCGGCAGGCGGGCGTTGAGATTCCCTGCTCGTGTCCCGAAGGGTCTCGCGATTATGCGTTTCAGGTAAAAGGTGGACAGGCGTACACGCTACCAGAATATACCGTGCCAGGCGATTTCTCATCCGCCTCATATCTCTTAGCGGCTGCTGCACTCTCAAATTCACGCGTCAAAGTCCGGAATCTCTTCCCGTCCGCGCAGGGCGACTCGAGGATCGTAACCTTACTGGAGGCGATGGGCGCCTCGCTCCACTGGGATCGGTCAGCGGGCGTTGTCGAGGTGAGCGGTACAGACTCGAGCGGGTTACGAGCGATCACGGTAGATATGTGTGAGAATCCCGATCTGGTACCAACGATTGCGGTACTGGCAGCTGTTGCTGCGGGTACCACTGACATTTCGGGCGTGGCGCATCTCCGGTTTAAAGAGACCGATCGGCTGCGATTCCTCACCGAGGAGCTCAGAAAGCTGGGCGTCCGGATAACAGAGAAGGAAGACGGCCTCAGTATACAAGGGACGAATAACAAGCCCCTGAAGGCTGCAGCGGTCTATGCTCACGATGACCATCGCCTGGCAATGGCACTGGTGATCGCGGCGCTTGCAGCGCGGGGTGACTCGGAGGTCAAAGGTGTGGACAGCGTAACGATCTCCTATCCCTCATTCTTTAGAGACCTGCTTACCCTGGGTGCGGATATAACCCTTACAGAGCGTGGTGTTTGAAGGCCGTGAAGACGCAAGAGGAAATACGGGACGAGATAAGGACGTTCAATGCGAAGGCGGTGCTCGTAGAGATGAAAGACCTCTCGGGTTCAATGCTCGATCTCGCGTACTCAGCCATCATCTACAACAATCCCGAGATCGCGAATGAGGTGTTCAAATTAGAGCAGACGATGCACTCGCTTCTTTACAAACTGCGTATCGCGATCATGCTGGGTGCACGGAACATCGAGGACGCAAACGAGTTCGTTGGCATCTTACAGATCGCTTCAGCTGCGGAGAAGATCGCGAATGCCGCGGGCGACATTGCCAAGGTAGCGACGTCAGTGAGCATCACCGACTATCTTGACCGCGAGGATTTCGAGGAAGCGATCCTCAATGTACGGATTAAGCCACCGTCAACGTTGAGGAATAGATCGTTAGCAGAATTGAAACTCGAGACGGAGACGGGTATGCACGTCCTGGCATTGAAACGCGGCTCCCAATGGATATTCTCGCCCGAGAAGGACGAGCGACTGCTGGAGAACGATCTGATCATTACCTCCGGTCCAACAGAGGGCATACCCGCGTTCTGTAAACTGGCGACGGGCCGTGACTATAAGGAGCGCGAGAAAGAGCCGGAAGGAGGTATCGAGCGGAAAAGACTCACGGAGGAGATTGCGGACCTTATCGCGGATATGAAGAACGTCTCGGAGCTCATGGTCGGGCTCGCGTATTCCGCCGTGCGCTTTTACAGTAAAGAGATCGCGCAAGAGGTGAAGGACATGGAGGAGTCGATGGATCGGATGAAGGAAGAGCTGGAGATCCTGGTGATCGAAGCGGCGCGCGGGGTGACAAAACGGAGCAATTTCGCGGAGTTCCGCGGCTTACTGCACATCGCATGGTCCTCAGAGATCCTTTCAGATGCCGCCTACGAGATCGCGGATGTCGTGCTCCGTGATATCCCCCTGCATCCGGTCTTCCTGGCATCGATCGAGGAATCCGATGAGATCATTCTGAAGATGGAGGCGAAGAACCCGGAGATCTTTGACCAGACACTCAAGACGCTGCGAATCGAGACCCGCACCGGAATGTTCATCCTCGCGATCCGGCGAAGAGCGGGCACGTGGGTGTATAACCCTGCGGGGAGCGCGGTGATCAAGAGCGGCGATCTGCTCATTATGCGCGGCCCCCGTGAGGGCGAGGCGAAGATGCGGGAGATCTGCGGCGATCTCTTGCCTCCAGCGTAATTTAATAAACGAGTAGCCTTTCAGGTATACTGAGAAGGGGGTCGTGGCCTAGTCCGGTAGGGCAGCGGGCTCCAGACTCGCCGATCGTGCGTTCAAATCGCACCGACCCCATTGCGTTCCCTCCTCATTACGTGCCGTTATACTACGGTGTGACCGTCGATGACGATCGGGAATCATGTCATTCGCGCACGTGCCTCAGGATATGCGCGACCTCAGGCATGATGATCTCCCGCAGTGCCAATTCGACCGCGTTAGGTGACCCTGGCAAGCAAAAAATCACTTTCTGTTCGATCACGCCGGCGAGTGCACGGCTCAATACCGCCGCCGTACCGATCTCCTCATAGCTCTTGAGTCGGAAGAGCTCGCCGAAGCCCGTGATCTCCTTCTCCAGCAGGTTCTTCACGACTTCTATCGTGATATCGTGGGTCGTCAAGCCGGTTCCGCCGGTGGTGATGATGAAATCGGCATCTGAGCGCAGCGCGCTGGCTATACCGTCACCAATGAGTGTTTCATCATCGGGCACCACGTCATAATACACGATCTGGTGTCCATATTGGCGCGCGAGCTCCTGCGCTCGCTCTCCTGAACGGTCGTTGAGGTCACTATCGCCATGTGCTCGCGTCCAGTATTTTGAGGTGCTGATCGTGAGTATCGCGCAGTTATACTGCTGCTTCACATTGCGCTTGTGCTCTGACGGAACGGCCGTTTTCTCTTCCATGCTCTTACTTTGCTCGCCGTTGCATTTAACCCTTTTAGCATCCTCGCGAACGCCCTGCAAAGGGCGAATACAAAGTTATATAAATACAGAGATGTGTATAAGGGTTAGGAGGAGGTAATAAGCTGACAATGGCTTACGAATGGGTTATTGGGATAGTCTTTTTCGTTGTCTTGCTCTTAGCATCCTCGATCAAGGTGGTCAAGGAATATGAGCGCGGTGTTATCTTCAGACTCGGGCGCCTGGTCGGTGCACGTGGTCCCGGGCTGTTCTTGATCATCCCGATCTTCGAGTCCATGGTGAAGATTGACTTACGCGTCTCCGTGTTCGATGTCACGCCGCAGGAGGTT
>JAFGKP010000074.1 GCA_016928455.1 Methanomicrobia archaeon | reverse complement strand
CGTCATCTTCGCCTCCAGCGGCCAGATCTTCGTCGTTAACCACGCGTGCAGCGGCATGTCGTCCGCATAGCCCCGGAGCAGGGTCATCGCCGCGTGCGTATGCCCGTTGAAGAGCCCCGGGATCGCGGCTTTATGACGGCCATCAATCACCACGTCCACGCCCACTCCCGCCGTCGCTCTCCCACGGCCAGCCTCGGTGATCGCGGCTATCTCGTTACCGTCAACGTAAATATCTCGCTCCTTGCCGCCCACGAGAACCCGCTCTATCAGAATTGACATGGTTCTTGCTTACCTTACCTTACCTCACCTTACAGGTGCATGCTCAATGAAGAGCCCAGCAGCATCGCTATCAGCCCGCCCGAAAGCGTAGATAAGATGTTCACGTGGTGCTTATTCAGTCTGAGCGGATTCCGATCCTCGACCGTAGCGCCAAGAAAACTGTCAATCAGGCAGCCTGAAAAACCCGCGAGAAGGCAGATAATGAAGAAAACCGCGCCGATATACGTTACTGCGCGCGAGCCAAGGAACAGGAGCGAGACAACGGCGATCAAACCTGCGCCGAGCGCAGCAGCGACAAAACCAGGGAGACTCACACCACCATTCGTGCCCACCGGCACGTGCTTCAGGGTCGTTATCAATCTCGGTGTCCCGTCTGCCTGCCCGATCTCTGTTGAGAAGGTGTCTGCAGTTGCGGTCGCTACGGCGCCCGAGAAGCCGAGCAGGAACAGTAGCTCCAGATGCTCGCTGGAGACCGCGAAGAGCAGCGCAAAGATCAGCGGCGATAAGCCATTGCCCAGTACGTTCTGAATGTCCCGCATGCCACGGTGCGCTTCAGCGACCCCGAGCTTGAATTTCTTCTCGTATTTGTAGCGCGTCACGAGGTTCCCAAAGAAGAAGAACGTGAGCAGCGTGAGCAAGCCGATATAGCCGTAGGTAAGCCCCAGCAACAGCAGAATGAGCACGCCCAGACCCAGCGTGCCGACCAATGCCGAGGCGTTTATTTTACGCTTCTGATAAACGAAAGCGACGAGCAAAAACGCTACGGTTACCGTGATCGCGGATAACACAAGCTGCGTACTGACCGCCATAACATCATGAGTGTGATCTTTGCAGGAAATAAAACCCTGATCCATTCTCTTACCGACCATACCTCAGGAAGGATAAGCGCCATCATAGGATATCGTGATCTTCTACATGCCCAATGACGCGCCCAGCAGCATCGCTATCACCCCGCCGGAGAGCGTGGCTAAGATGTTCACATGGTGCTTGTTCAAGCTGAGTGGATCACGATCCTCGACCGTAGCGGAGAGTATACTGTCAATGAGGCTGCCTAAAAGCCCCGCAACGAGGCACACCGTGAAAAAAAGCGTGCCGAGGTACGTTATGGCTCGCGAGCCGAGGAACAGGAGCGAGACAACGGCGATCAGGGCCGAGCCGAGCACGGCAGCGCCAAAGCCCGGAAGACTCACGCCGCCGTTCGTGCCCGCCGGTACGCGCTTCAGGGTCGTTATCAATCTCGGTGTTCCGTGTCCTTGCCCGATCTCTGTTGAGAAGGTGTCTGCGGTTGCCGTTGCTACAGCGCCCGAGAAGCCGAGCAGGAACAGTAGCTCCTGATACTCGCTGGAGACCGCAAAGAGCACTGCAAAGATCAGTGGTGATAGGCCGTTACCCACCACGTTATGAATGTCACGCATGCCCCGGTGCGCTTCCGCGATTCCGAGCGCGAATTTCTTCTCGTATTTGTAGCTCGTCACGAGGTTCCCAAAGAGGAAGAACGTGAGCAGCGTAAGCAGTCCGATGTAGCCGTAATCAAGCCCCAGCAACAGCAGAATGAGCACGCCCATCCCCAGCGTGCCAACCAGGGCCGAGGTGCTTATCTTACGCTTCTGATAAACGAAAAAGACGAGCAAGAACGCTACGGCCACCGTAATCAACGATAACACAAGCTGCGTACTGACTACCATCAGATGAGCATACGTAATCTTTGCAGGAAATAAAACCCGACGCTACTGTGCTATCTGCTTATCAACAACGCCCTCAGGTATGATCTTCTCAATCACGTTGAAGCTCTTGATCTTCTCGATGAACTTCTTCTTCATCTTGCCCACGAGCGCATGCTCGAGCACGTTCTCGATTGTAACGACCGGGATGATCGTGATCTTATTCTTGTATCGCTCTTCGATGAGCACGTCGTTGAGGTTCGATTGCGGGATGAGCACCTCTTTCACACCGGCCTGCACGGCCGCCTCGATCTTCGGCGTGATCCCGCCTACGGGCAGCACATCGCCACGTACCGAGAGCGAGCCGGTCATCGCTACGCTCTGGTCTACCGGAATATTCTCCAGTGATGAGATAACTGCGGTCGCGACGGAAATACTCGCGGAATCGCCCTCGACACCCTCATGCGTGCCCACAAACTGGATATGGATATCCTTGCTGGAGATATCCTTACCGGTGAATTTCTTGATCACGGCGGAGACGTTCTGCACAGCCTCCTGAGCGATCTCCTGCAGCCGTCCGGTGGCGATGACTCTGCCTTCCTCGCGCGATTGCGCATGCGTCACTTCAGCGATTATCGGCAGCATCACACCAGAATCACCGACGACCGCAAGCCCGTTCACCCGGCCGATCTCGAACCCTTCGGTTTTGAACAGCTTGTAGTCCTTCTTGTGCTCGAGGTACTCGTCAGCCACCTGCTGCTCCACGGATCTCGCCATTGCCTTCGCCTGGATGACGTGCTCGCCAGTTGTATACGTCGCACCCTCCGCGCGCGCGATATCACCCGCGACACGCACTAAACCGCCCAGGTCGCGTAAGATGAGTGTGAGATGCCCTTTTCGGCCCGACCGCCGCCGTGCCTCGTGCACGATCTCCTCCACACCGCTCCGATCGAAGTGCGGGATCTTCATATCCTTCCGCACCTCCTGGGCGACGAACCTGATGATTTTATGCCGGTTCGCCGGCGTGTCGTCCATCGAATCCCTCATGTAAATCTCATAGCCATAGCCCTTGATTCGCGATCGTAACGCCGGGTGCATGCCCGCCATGGCGTCGAGATTGCCCGCAGCGACCATCACGAAATCACAGGGCACCGGATCGGTCTTCACCATCGCACCGGCGCTCCGCTCTGATTGCCCGGTAAT
>JAFGKP010000073.1 GCA_016928455.1 Methanomicrobia archaeon | reverse complement strand
CTGAACCGGATCGTTCCGCCCGCGGAGAGATTGCCCAGGTACCAGCTCAAGTTGGTACCATTCCGCGTCGGCTCGAATGAGCTGATACTCTCATTCTCCTCATCCTTGAACCCGCTCATATTCGTCGTGTTCTCAATGTAGCGGTACAGTGAGTCGTTGTAGTAGATAGTGACGTTGTAGACAGGGAACACGCCAGATTTCGTGGCGGTTATCGTCACATTATATTCCTCACAGACATTGATCCAGTCGGCGATGTCAACTGCGATGGAGAGAGCAGGCCGATCGACGGTAACAAACCCCGCCTCACGATAAATACCGGGATCAGGGCAATCGGTGTTAGGATAGCCTGAAATATTAAGATACGACCAGTCAGGGAAACTCCCGTCATCATTCTGCTTCAAAGTGTACGTGATATCAAGGGTCGTACCGGGATAGGTCCTGTCAGAACAGACACTCAAAAAGCTCAGATTCAGCCACTGGCCCAACGTGATGGTCCGGGATTGATTGCAGGATCCATTCACCACAAAGTAGGCTGTACCACTCATGGAGTTGTCAGGGAACCTCTGATTATTGTTCCCCGCTTCCATGAACCAGAGATCACTCCAGTTGAGCATCTGTGCGAAGACGTAGGTGGTGTTGTAGGTAATGTTGCGGCACACCTCCTGCGGTGACGGGGTCGCGGTTTTACTGCTCGTGAAGAGAGTTGCATTATAACATTCTACAATGACGGAGTCAGAGGCGCTGGCATTGAGCGGGCAGTTGCAGCAATCTGTCCCCGCAATGACATTCAGCGAGTTGTCCAGCGTTTGACCGCAGCCACAGGTCACGTTCGCGCTGAACTGCAGGGTAGTGGTCCAGGGAACGCTGTCATTCAACTGGAGATTGAGCCACGTGATCGTGTGGTTGAGTGCATCGACCGTGCCATTGCCAGCATCAATGACCACTAACTTCTCGTGGTAGTGATCAGTGACCGTCACATTGACCGAATTGTTTGGACAACTGCCTCGGGTATACGTGGCGCTTAGATTAAAGGTCACCTCTTCGCCAAAGTAGAGCGAAGATCTATTCGCGGTTTTCGACGCCGCCAAGCTGGGTCTCGAGCTCGCGTTGAACTCATAGCGGAAGAGATTGACCGGTGGCGCCCAGAAGTTCCTACACTCATCATAGTACGTGGGGAATACCGCAATCGTTCCGCTCCCGGGATCGGTGCAATTGCCATAGCTCATGCCAAAGTCGAAGGTCAGGTTGAAGCTGCCGTTGGGCGGGATATCGCCAATGGAAAAGGTGCTATTGCTCGTATAAAAGGTCGCGTTCGGATTCGAGACGTATGCACTCGGCAGCCCGACCATCCGTAGATACAGATCATACGCGCCGCTATCACCTTCATTGCTCAGGTTCACCTGCACAGACGTATTCTGGCAGTACTCAACGAGTACATTGTGGGGCACGATCTTCACCAAAGGTATCCGCGGAATGAACCGAATACTGCCCTTGGCGAAGCTCGATTGGCACACTGCACCCAGGCAACTCTGCGACATGTTCACGTTCATGAATTGGTTATCGCAGGCCGCCACGGTGACGTTAATCGTCTCGGTCCTCGTCTCGCTTACATTGAGTTTGGAATACGACCAGCTCATACTATTCGTGCTGATATTAACGAGCGCGAGATTGGTGAGCGTGAGGTTGAGCGAGACATTGTAGGCAGGGCTGAACCCGGTATTTTTCACGACGATCGCATAGGTAACGGTATCATTGAGATGTGCCTCCACGACTTCAGGGTTGATGGTTAAGGTAACGAACGGTTCATTCACCAGGATAGAAGCTGAATTTTTGGTACCCGTGGTACAATCGTTATAATAAACCAAAGCGCGGAGCCGCTTTCCACTCTCCGCGCCACAGCCTGGTGTGAGATTGAAGCCGACGCTCGTAACGTTAACGCCACTGGCCTGATTAGCAAAGTCCCAGGTCAAATTTGTACCGTTGGCGGTTTGGGCGGGCTCTATATTCTGAATACTCCCGGAGAAATTAACCTGTGAGGAATTAGCGTTATACATAAAACCGGCGGGAATCGTGACTGTCAGGTTAAGCGGGTATTTCGCCTCGGCGCTTATAGTGACCGTATAGGGATAAGGCTCACACTGGTTGACTTCAGTTGGCACCCCTATGGTTATCGAACTCGTTTCTTGTGGCTGAACGAGCGAAGCCATTGCAAGAAAAAGACACAGCACACCAACCGTTCCCAGGAGTACCCACTTATTGATTGTCATGCGAGAAAGCAAGGTAAAGAAAGTATTTAAAACTATTGCTACTAACGAGCAGTACTTCCGAGCGGCCCCAGGTCCGCAAGCTATTTATAGGGTGAATAACCCCTCCACCACGTTACGAAAGAATTAATGGCTTTTTCCACCATTTACTCACCATCGTTACCTGAACCATCTACTTAAATAGTTATCAGGTGTCGTTCAGAACTCCAGGCGCTAGAGGATTACTTAAAGTGCGAGGTCAAAAGTAATCAACGAGAGGAACGGAGGATACCAATGAGGCAGCAGGGCCAGAGTAAGCAATTGAAGTTCGACGAGATCTTTAGGCTGCTCCATTTCTGCCGGACGGTCGAAACTGAGGGGACGGATCCGTTCGATGTAGACGTCAAGCGTTTTCTGCAAACGCTGAAGCAGTACCAGAAGAAGTGGCGGTCACTGGACGAGCTGCTGCTGGACGCCGATGCCATTGCCGAGCTGGCGAAGATCATTGAGTTGCAGGAGCACTGGATCAAGGATCGTTCCTCTTCGTTCTACGTTGATCCCGCGCTACTGGAGCTGAAATTGCGACTGCTGGAGCCACAGCAACTGGCCACGGCGTTCCTTGCCGCCTGGCGGCCTATCATCGCGCAGGATCGCCTCACGCCCCAGCGGCTGCAAGAAGGGCTGGACTACTGGCATGCGCTCCTCCCCTTCGATGAGCGTGCCGAGGACTTCCCGTTTCCTTCAGTAAGCGAGGCACCCATCGAGCTCGAAGATCTCATCGAATCACACCTCTTCTCGAAGCATGAGTTCGACGAAGTGCTCCGGGAGCTATCGACCGAGCTTGAGGCGCGCGGCAGAATCGATTATCGCGATTTCATCTATAATGACTCGTTTGAGACGAGCGTGCGGAAGGCGTATCTGACGAGCTATTTGGTAAGTGAAGGGAGAGCGAACCTTGAGATCAACCCCTTGGAAGAAGAGGTTTTCATATCTCCGCGTACGGTGGACGAGTGGATCGAAGGCGATTCCGGGCGGACTCGATCGATTCCCGTCTCGGTGAGCTATGAGGCGTGGCGAGCATGGAAGAAGCAGCAGCACGAGAAGAGGAATCTCGGACACGAGCAGAGCGGAAGCTGAAGAAGGCGGCTCAATTGCTGCTCTTCCGTCAGCATCGAGTACCGGGCGTAAAGGGCTGGGAGCTCAAGCGCGCGCTGGGCGAGGATTACCTCGCGGTGCTCGAGCTGCTCAATGCTGCACTCGATAATCTGGGCATGGAGGTCAAGCGAATAAGCGAAGAGGGGTCTGAGGGCGCGGAACAGGAAGAGAAGGCGGAACGCGATCGGTTTGTGGTGGTACTCAAGAGCCCGGCGGTTGAGAAGGCCTCGGGCGAGCGGATCGATACGATCGCCATGCTCTCGGCCACGCTTGCATACATCATCTCGAAGCAAGGCAAGGCGTCGCGGAAGGCGGTTGAGGAGTTTCTGAGCGCGAAATTCCCGAAGCAGCGGATCTTCTTCGCGCTCGATCGGTTCATCAAGCAGGGCTATCTCGGCGAGGATAACAACGTACTGTACATCGGCTGGCGCACGCGTGCGGAAGTGGACCGGAAGACTCTGCTGGATTTGATCCTCGCGACCTGAATGCTAAGCTGAACGTATAACAGGAAAGTATACATGAATCGGAAGAAAGCGTTTCTGGACGTGGCGGTCAGTCTCTGTCCTTATTGCGGCGCGCCGTACGTTGATGCGAGCTGGTACATCATAGCGCTGGGTAGCGATGTCGACTGCGGCTCGTGCGGGCGGACGTGGAACCCGAAATCGTACACGAGCGATCGCATTCTGGTTGCCTTTGAACTGGACGAGTCCGGGACGGTAGTGAGTGTGAAGAAGGAGCGGCAGATCGCGGATTGCGTTATCTAGAGCAGGTGTGCACCGGCGTGGGATAGGCGGCTCGTCTTTACCGCGCCGAACTCATGTAATGCGTCGCTCTCACCGATCACAAACACCGTCTCGCCCAGCATCGCGACGCTCGCGACCTTCCCTTCCGCAGCCACCGCCTCGATCGCGTCCTTGCAGGTAGTGCTCATTAGCTCGATATGTAACGCGAACTCGCGCGAGGCGTGCATGAGCATCTCCAGCGTTGGCTTGCGGAGCACTGCCTGTAAGGCGACCTTGCCCGCGTCATTGATGCGCCGTTTTGTACCCTCGCTGCCCTCAGCCAGCACCGATCTCGTCAGTTTCACGCCGAAGGTCACAGAGCTCACCTGCTCGTTCCGGTGCGGTATCCGATCGATCACGCCGATGCCCGGCGCTCCGGGCTTCATCCGGATAACGACACCGCCGCAGGTCTCAGCAATAACGTCACCGAGTCCTGTGCTGTTCGCTACTTCCGCGCAGTGTGCGATCTGAGCCAGTTCGTTGAGCGTCATGTTCAGCATGAGCAGCTCGTTCAGCGCAAGCGCGGTGCTCAGTGCTCCGGCAGCACTCGCGCCAAAGCCACAGCCGATAGGCACGTCAAAGCTCGTGCTGACGTTCATCGGCGCGGAGGCTGCCAGGCGGTCGAGCACGTAGCGCGTGGTTAGGGCCTCTTCTACACGGCCGTTAATCTGTATTTTCGACTCGGCTGCCCGGGTAGGGACATGAGCAACCTCAGTCACGCAACCAGACTCGAGGACGAGCCCACAGCCAAAGGAGCCCTTCTGCAACGGATCGCGATGCTCATGGATGGCGAAGAAACCCGTGATACTCGCAGGCGCGTAGGCCCTGGCGGATCTCGTTCTCGCAGGAGCTTCGTCATGTACCGAAGTTCGTTCCCCCGTTTGCTTCTCGTTCACGTGCAGTAGGCCATCCATTCGCGGTTTTATAAGGTTAGACGCGTAAAATTAGGGTTGAGGACGTAAAAATAAAAATGCTGCGAGCAATCAAAAGACGGTGCCAGGAATGCGAGCCGGAGGTGCTTGAGACGGTGCTCGAGATTGCGCTTTCACTTGCACGGCGCGGGAGCGAGGGCAAGAGTATCGGTGCGCTCTTCGTCATTGGCGATGCGGATGCGGTCTTGCGGCGGTCAAAACCACTGATCCTCGACCCGCTCGAGGGCTATCCCCGGGAGAAGAAGGACATACGCGATGCGAACGTGCAGGGCACGATCAACGAGCTGGCAAAGATGGATGGCGCGTTCATTATCAGTGGCGACGGCTACGTGCTCTCCGCAACCCGGTATATCGAGACGATCGCCCGATATGTGGATCTGCCACTGGGCTTCGGCAGTCGGCACATGGCCGCGGCATCGATCTCGAAAGAAACGGACGCTGTTGCGGTTGTAGTCTCGGAGAGCGACGGCATCGTGCGGCTTTTCGATGACGGTGCGCTGGTAGCAGAGCTCATCCCGTGGGTGGGCGAACTGAAGCTGGTGCAGCCGCGGATAAAAGGCGAAATCGAGACGATCGTGGATACTACCAAAAACGTGACGGTGATAGTCAGAAAAGGCGAAGCTTGAACGCGTTCGGTGCATGCGACCTTCCTTCCACAGCGTCAAGGTCGGAACTCTACGTGATGGTGCAGGAACGCCCTATCTCTGTGTCGAGCTTTTATTTATCCCTCCTTTCTACCTCTTTTCATGGACAATTCTGCGTCCAGGGCCGCAACGACGTTCATTATGCATCCGTTAATCAAGGCAAACGCGGTAGAGCGCCGGGGATATCAGGTCGCCATCGCCGAGGCGGCGAAACAGCAGTCGTTGATGGTGGTTTTACCAACCGGCCTGGGGAAGACGACCATTGCGCTCCTCGTACTTGCCGACCGTATCAGGAGCGGTAAGATCCTGTTCCTGGCGCCGACACGGCCGCTGGTCGAGCAGCATACTGCCTCTCTTAAGGCGGTTCTGACTATTGACGAAGCACAGATCCAGATGTTTACCGGCTCGATCCTTGCGGAGAAGCGAGGGAAGCTCTGGGACTCGGCGCGCATTATCATCTCCACGCCGCAGATCATCGAGAACGATCTGTTAAGTAACCGTATCTCGCTCCGCGATGTCGCGCTGGTGATCTTCGACGAATGCCATCGCGCCGTGGGGAACTACTCGTACGTGTACATTGCGGAGAAGTATCGGGAGCAGGCGACGGAGCCGCTGGCCCTGGGCATGACCGCGTCACCGGGCAGTGATCGCGATAAGATCCAGGCGATCTGCAGCGCGCTGGGCGTGACCACGGTCGAGAGCCGGACAGAGTATGATCATGATGTCGCGCCATACATCTTCAAGAAGGGCTTTGAGTGGCGAGGTATTGACGTCCCGATCGAGCTCAAGAAGCAGAAACGCGTTTTGGATGGCGTGCTTGCCGAGCGGCTCGAAGCGCTGCGGGAGCTCGGATTTATACGCAAGAAACAAACCAGAGAGCTCTCCAAATCGGAAATACTGGCGTTACGATCGGCCATCTCAGCACAATTGCAGACGCAAAAGCACCCGGATTTGTATCAGGCGCTGTCAGTGCTGGCTGAGATCATGAAGATCAAGCACGCGATCGATCTGATCGAGACGCAGGGTATTTTCGCGGTGAGACGCTATTTCGAGCGCTTGCAGAGTGAAGCATCCACAACGGAGGGCAGCAAAGCCTCAAGACGCTTGATGCGCGACAAGCAATTCGTAGCCGCGATGGGCGCACTCGCGGCGTATGAGGGCGAGCATCCCAAGCTCGACGAGCTGATCGGTATTCTGCGGGCGGAGATTCAGAGCAACCCGGATACACGCATCATTGTCTTCACCAACTACCGGGACACCGCGGAGATGATCGTGAGCGCGTTACACGATCGGCATGCGGAAAAAGAAGGCATACGCCCTGTGAAGTTCATCGGGCAGGCCACGAAGGAGGAGGACAAAGGCCTGAAGCAGAAGGAGCAGGTGGAGATCATTCAGCAGTTTAAGGACGGCGTTTACAACGTCCTCGTTGCGACCTCGGTGGCTGAGGAGGGGCTCGATATACCGGCGACCGACCTCGTACTCTTCTATGAGCCGATACCGTCCGCGATCCGGAGCAT
>JAFGKP010000072.1 GCA_016928455.1 Methanomicrobia archaeon | reverse complement strand
GCCTTGATGTAGTGCATGACAAACCCGCTATGGGTGATGATCAGACCCGCTCGCTCGCGTTCACTCGGGAGCTTGTTCCGATCCAGTAACTCGCGCATGATCTCGCCGATGAGCTCGATATTCTCGACGTCCACACCCGAATCGGGCTCATCGAACATAATAAAATCAGGCGCCTGTGCCAGCAACTGCAAGATCTCCGAGCGTTTCACTTCGCCGCCCGAAAAGCCGAGATTCACGTCACGATTCAAGAACTCGGCCGAAATATCGAGCCGTTCCCCCAGTGCGATGATCTGCTCGTCGATAACACCCTCCTTCCTGCCCTGGGCGATATTGACCATGTCACCGAGTCGCACGCCCCGTATCTCAGGCGGGTGCTGGAACGAGATTCCCATGCCCAGTTTCACCCGCTCGTTCGTAGGTAGATGGGTTATATCAACGCCTTTGAACGTGATGCGGCCGTGGGTGACGGTATAGCTGGGATAGCCGAGGATCGCTAATAACAGCGTGGTCTTGCCACAGCCGTTCGGACCAAAGAGCACGTGCACCTCACCCTTCTCGATCGTGAGATTCAAACCCTTGAGGATCGCCTTGCCTTCTACTTCCACCGTTAGATCTTTTATTTCGAGCATCCATTGACCCCTCTGTTTGTTCGTGCAACAAAAAAAAGAAAAGAAAAAAAGGAAAAAAGTGAAATGTTGTTTTATACTTTCTTCTTGCAGAGATACCAGTCGACGCAGGTGTACCCTTCGCTCAATCGCTTCTCAGCATCCTGCTGCGTCTTCGGCGCTGGCACCACGACCTCATCTCCCGGTCGCCAGTTCGCCGGCGTTGCCACTTTGTACTTATCGGCCGTCTGGAACGCGTCGACCATCCGGATGATCTCGTCCATATTCCGTCCGGTGGACATGGGATAGTAGAGCATCGCACGCAGGATCCCTTCAGGATCGATGAAGAAGACACAGCGTACCGTCGCGGTCGTGCTCTGTTGTGGATGCAGCATCCCGTATTTCGTCGCTACATCTTTCGAGAGATCAGCAATGATCGGGAACGGGATCTTGACACCGACCTTCTCCTCGATGTTCCGTGCCCACGCGATATGCGATGAGGTACTATCGACACTCAAGCCCATGAGCTCCGTGTTCCGCTTCTTCAACTCGTCGTGGATCTTCGCGAAGGCGATAAACTCGGTCGTACAGACTGGTGTAAAATCAGCCGGGTGCGAGAATAAGATCAACCATTTCCCCTTGTAATCCGACAGGCGTTTCTTCCCAAAGGTCGTCTCCGCCTCGAACTCCGGTGCAGGTTCGCCGATCAGCGGCAAGGTTACCGGTTTTTCTTCTAGTTCAGACACTTTTTCCATTTTCACCTCCTAGTTTAGTTACTTTACCGTAGTAGGTGGTGTATAAAAAGAAAGTTAAAAAATAAAAAACGCAAAAAATGAAGGCGGGTCGCTGGTACCTGACCCGCCGCGACCACCGAGATTACTTCACCTCGATCTTCTTGACTTCCGCTTCCTTGAGCCGGGGCATCGAGATCGTCAGCACGCCGTCTTTCACCTCTGCCTCAACGTTATCCCGATCAACCTCAGCCGGCAGGGGTATCGAGCGGTAGAATTTCCGGTACCGCCGCTCGCGCCGGATATAACCCGCTTCCTCCTCTTCCTTCTCCTCCTTCTTCTCCGCGCTGATCTCGAGCATATCGCCTTTCACCGAGATGCTAATGTCGCCCTTCTCAACGCCGGGTATATCCGCGTTCACCACGATGTTACCCTTCTCATCCTCTTTGATATCGATCGAGGGTGAGACGGTCAATACAGGTTCTTCTTCACCTGCTCCACCGGGCAGCGCCTTCCGCTCCATGTAGTAGGGCATCCATGTTTCCCGGAACATCCGATCCATCCACTCTTCCATACGCCTCAGATCTTCCCACGGATCTCGGAAATACCTTCTCCAGGCCATGCGTATCACCTCCTGTGAGAATAGCCCACAGAGTGAACATGAGCACAATCACATAAATAATTTTAGCGCGCTCTACCGCTCCGCGGGGGCCGAACGACAACTATTTAAGAGCTGAACCAAGATACATTATACACCTGTTTTGTCGCGCCCGCGTCGGTGCGAGGTGAAGCCGCGCGGTGCGAGCGAGTGAGTGTGTGGGAGGGCATATAAAAAAAATGCTATCTGAGATACCAACAGATTTTGGAGAGGTAACTGAGGATGAGCTGGATAGAGAGATCGTGCGTGTAGGCATCATCGCGGAACTTGACGCGATCAATTTGTACGAGCAGCTCGCAGCTCTGGCAACGCACGAAGGGATCAAGAAGGTGCTTCTGGATATAGCGAAAGAAGAGAAGACGCACATGGGCGAATTCCAGACCTTACTGCTCCACATCGACCAGGAGCAGGCTGAGGAGCTGGAGGAGGGCCGGGAAGAAGTTGAGGAGTTGCTGGGGTAAGGTGAACTGTACGAGTAGATGATAAGCGAACGAATGGAAGCGGCGCTCAACGCGCAGATTAATAAAGAGATCTATTCTGCCTATCTCTATCTCTCGATGTCTGCTTACAGCACGTTTATCGGGCTCAAGGGCTTCGCGAACTGGTTCATGGTGCAGTACCAGGAGGAGATGGCACACGCGATGAAATTCTACCAGTACATCAACGAGCAGGGCGGACGGGTGACGCTCAGGGCGATCGAGCAGCCACCGACAGAATGGCAATCGCTGATGGATATGTTCGAGAAGACCCTGGCGCATGAGCAGTTCGTGACCCGAAGCATCAACGAGCTCGTGGATCTCGCGATCACAGAGAAGGATCATGCGACACAGATCTTCCTTCAGTGGTTTGTGACCGAGCAGATCGAGGAGGAAGGGAATGACAATGAGATCATTACGAAGTTGAAGCTCGTCGGCGGTGCCGGCAACGGTCTGCTCATGATCGATAAGGAGCTGGAACTGCGGGCTTTTACGCCGCCCGCAGCCGCTGCGTGAGGATAGGACGTAAGACCAGAAGGGAGCGGATGCTCATGGCGGATGAACCAGGTGCTCGTAGACCGCCACCCGGATTCGGGCGGGGCGGACCACCGGAGAAGTGCGTGTGCCCGCAGTGTGGCTATGAGGCACCGAAACGACGCGGCATTCCCTGTCGCTCGCTCACGTGCCCGAACTGCGAGCTGCCGCTGGTAGGGGAGATATAGTATAGTGGAATAGCGTATGGAGGAACGAAAAAATGGCTAAAAAAGCATTGTTGGTATACGATACGAACCTTGGCTATACCGAGCGCATGGCGAAGTTAATTGAAGCGGCGATGAAAGCGGAAGGTATTGACGTGGTGACCAAGTTTGCCACGAAGGCAGAGCCTGATGATCTTGAGGGCGTCGATGCGGTCGTGCTCGGCTGCCCGACGTACTTTGAGGACGTCTCGACCAAAATCAAGCTCTTCATGATCGAGATGAAGAAGGCGAACATCAAGGGTAAGGTGGGCGCGGCCTTCGGCTCTTACGGCTGGGGCGGCGAGTCGATCCAGATCATGAACGACACGATGAAGCGTATGATCGGGATGGATATGGTGGAGCCGGGTTTAAAGGTGAAGACCTCGCAGATGATGGTTGGCGAAGGCGATCAGCTCTGTACTGCGTTCGGAAAGAAGATCGCTGAGAAGCTGCTCAGCACGTGAATTGCACGCGTGCTTGCTTCGAAGACGAGAGAAGCTCAAGAGAGCGAAAAGTATATGGACCCGGTAGAGATCAAACCAGGAATTTATTGGGTCGGCGGGATCGACTGGGAACTGCAGAACTTCCACGGTTATCTGACGCAGCGTGGCACGACGTACAACGCGTACCTCATTGTGGATGAGCAGGTAGTGCTCGTGGATACCGTGAAGCACTACCTCTTTGATGAGCTGCGCGCACGGATCTCCAAGGTGCTCGATCCTGCTCAGATTGATTATCTGGTCGCGAACCACGTGGAGATGGATCATTCAGGCAGTCTCCCGAGGATGGTTGAACTCGCCCCCAGGGCCAAGATCATCACCTCGCCAAAAGGCGAGCAGGGGCTGCGCCGACACTACAAGGCTGCGTGGCCCTTTGAGGTCGTGAAATCGGGCGATAGTCTCAGTATCGGCAAACGAACGCTGCAGTTCTTCCTTACTCCGATGGTGCACTGGCCGGATAATATGGTCACGTACATCCCGGAAGAGAAGCTCCTGCTGCCCAACGACGCGTTCGGCCAGCATATCGCCTCGAGTGAGCGCTATGACGACGAGATTGGCTGGGCGATCCTTCATGAAGAGGCGGCGAAATACTATGCCAACATCGTCTTGCCCTACGGCGAGCAGGTGAAGAAGGCCCTGACCGCCCTCTCGGGACTCGAGATCGAGATGATCGCACCGAGTCACGGGATCATCTGGCGCACCTATCTTCCACAGATCCTGGACGCATATCAGCACTGGGCCGCCAATGACTCAGAAGCGAGAGCGCTGATCGTCTATGATACCATGTGGGGCTCGACCGGCCAGATGGCGCAGAGCTTGCGCGATGGCCTTGAGCAGGCTGGGGTGCCCGTGACGCTGCGGAACCTGAAAACGACGCACATCTCAGATGTGCTTACGGACGTCATTCGGTCAAGGGCGATCCTTATCGGGTCACCCACGCTGAATATGGGTGTACTACCCACGGTTGGTGCGTTCCTCACGTATCTGGAAGGGCTTCGGCCGAAGAACCGGATTGGCTTCGCCTTTGGCTCCTACGGGTGGGGCGAGCAGTCCGTGAAGAAGATCGAGGCCGTGATGAGCGCCCTCGGCTGGGAGATGCCGATCGCAGGTGTGAAAACGCAGTACAGACCTGATCAGGACGAGTTGGCCAGCATACGTGAGGTGGGCGCCGAATTGGGCGCGGTGATCAAGGGAAGCGAATAGCCCGTTTCGTGCTTGACAGGTACCGGGTTAAAGCTTATTAAGGATAGAGATCGAGTAAGATACTGAGAAACGCGGAGTGGTGTGAGATGGGTGAGTTAAGAGACCTGTTACGAAAATCCGGCTACTCGGAGAAGGCGGCGGATTTCTATCTGAATCGCGTGAACGTCGGTGAGTTGAGCGATGCAAATGCGTACGCGATCTACACCGGCCCCTGTGGAGACACGATGGAGTTCTTCTTGAAGATCGAGGATGGCACGATACGGGACGCGAGCTTCCAGGCGATCGGCTGTGCAGGCTCATTCGCTGCGGGCGCGGCGTTCGTGGAGCTCATCAGGGGGAAGACGCTGGAAGAGGCGGAGACCGTAGAGGAAGATAAGGTCGTTGAGTTCCTCGGCAACATTCCCGTGCAGAAGATTCATTGCGCTTGCCTTGCAAAGCGGACGTTGCGGAAAGCGCTTGCCGCTTACAAAGGTGAGCCATTTCAGATACCCGAATGTAAGAAGTTAGAAGAGGTCTGGAAGAGATAGTTCGTTATGTTAGATAGTTGCGTGAAACGAAGGGAGAGGTTTAATGGGAATGGGCACTGAAGAGACTGAAAGATTGCCGGTAACGGAGATCGAAGGTAAAAAAGTCCCCTGGGATCCCGCGCAGCTCAGAAAGATCCAGGAGCATCCCTGCTTCAGCAAACAGGCGTGCCATTTGTTTGGCCGTATGCATCTTGCCGTCGCGCCCAAATGTAACATCCAGTGCAACTATTGTATCCGCAAATTCGATTGCGTAAACGAGTCGCGACCCGGCGTTACCAGCAAGGTGCTCAGCCCGCAGGAGGCGCTCGAGCGGGTTCGGGAGGTGCTCGCAAAGGTGCACTACATCAAGGTGATTGCCGTTGCGGGCCCGGGCGAGCCACTGTACAACGAGGAGACATTCGAGACTTTCCGACTCGTTAAGGATGAGTTCCCGCATCTGATGCGCTGCTTGAGCACGAATGGCTTGCTCTTGCCCGATCGGATAGAGGATATCGCGGAGTTGGGTATTGGAACCGTAACGGTAACGCTGAACGCCGTGGATCCCGAAATCGGTAAGGAGATCTACTCGTTTGTGAACTACAAGGGCAAGAAATATACAGGCCGTGACGCGGCTGAACTGCTGCTCACCAACCAGCTTGAAGGGATCCGCGAGGCGGTGAAGCGGAAGATACTGATCAAGGTTAATACGGTGCTTATTCCGACGGTGAACGACACGCACATCCTTGAGATTGCGAAGACCGTACGCGAGCTCGGTGTCTATATCCAGAATATCATGCCGATCATTCCACAGTACAAGTTCGAGCATATTACGCCGCCAACGCCGCAGGAGAAGAAGGCAGCCCAGGACGCGTGCAGCAAATACATCATGCAGATGACGCACTGTCGCCAGTGCCGATCCGATGCGATTGGTCGGTTGGGAAAGGACATTCAGGACCAGTTCGAGAAAGAATAGAATAGATTAGATTAGAAGAGAATAGAATTACCCCGGACGTTTCTTTCAGAGATGCCGCCTTCCGGATGTAGCGGCAGTTGGTTCACGGGTCGCTGTGGTCTTTACCTGACTTCAAAGACCGGTGGCTTTATAAGCTGTAAGCGGACAGTAATAGCCGTGGATCGAGCATGAAAAAGAACGTGATATTTGTTGCCGGGTTGCTCCTCGGCATGGTGCTCATCATGGCACTCGCCATCTTCCTTTCACCTTCGGTCTCGGAGCAGGAAGCGTATAACAAGACCATCGAGGTGCGCGGCAGCGGGTTGGTGAAGGCCACGCCTGATGAGGCACGTGTGCTAATTGCTGTGGTGAACGAGGCGAAAACCGCGCAGGATGCAGCGGCGCTGAATGCCGCGAACATGACGCGTATCTTTGAAGAGCTGGAAACCGCAGGCATTACGGACGTGAAGACCCTGCAGTACTCCATAACGCCCGTCTATACGTGGATCGAGGTGGAAACGCTCAGAGGCAAAGAGCAGAAGAGTGAGATCGTCGGCTACCGTGCTACGAATATGATCGAAGCGGTCTGCGTACCGGACGATGCGGGTACGGCCGTTGATGCTGCGGTACGCGGTGGCGCGAACCGAATAGACTCGATCTCGTTCCAGCTCACCGAGTCACTCCAAGAACGCGTGTACCATGATGCTTTACGCAAGGCCGTGAGCAACGCCAGGGGCAAGGCGGATGTGGTGGCTGCGAGTATGGGTATTGACCGCATCTCACCCGTCAGGATAGTCGTGGAGGATTATTATTACTATCCCATCGTTCGTGAAACGCTTCCAGTACCTTCGCCCGTTCCCGCAGGGGGCGTCTCCACGCCCATCACGCCCTCGGAAGTCGAGGTGAGCGCACAGGTCAGTATTGTCTACGCCTTCTAAATCCTGATGAGCTTGCGGACTGCAATTCAGACTACTGCAGTGCAGTGTTGAGCGTTAGCTAAGAGCACGTACTAGAAATACTTACCGTAGTAAAGGAACAGCAGCACGGCGAGGATGCTAACGGCGCTGCCGAAGAGGAAGGTGAACTCGTGTGCGGGCGAGATCGCCCATAAGAACCCGGCGATAAGGCTTGCCGGTAACTTCGCAAGACCAATCATTGTGTGGAAGGTGCCGAGCGCCGTGGCCCGCAACTCCATGATCGACCAGTCACTGACAAAGGCACGTTGATTCCCTTCAATCATCGCGTAGAACAGCCCATAAAGGGGAAAGAGCACCAGAAAGGCGGGCAGCGATTCGGAGAAGGCAAAGCCGATGCAGGTAACGGAAAAGAGGAGGTAGCCGCCGATCAGTACGTACCGTTTACCGATACGGTCAGAGAGCGTGCCGAAGGGAAGGGCGAAGAGCGCATAGAAGACGTTAAAGAGCACGTACAGGGAGATCGTCAGCGCAATTGACTCCATGTGCCCACTGACTGCAAAGGACTCCATCGCCTTCAGGATAAAGAACATATAGGTGAAATTGGCCAGTGCGAAGATTGTTGCGACGGTAATGAAGAGTCGGAGTGGCTTATGCAATCGCCGCAAGCTGACCTGCAACCTGAGCTCCTGTGGCGCTCGCTTCGTCTCCTGTACGAGATAAAGAGGCAGCAGAGAGACGAACGCGATAACTGCGGCAATAAGAATGGCCTGCTGGTAAAATGCGAGCGGATCGTGCTCCCTAAAGAGCACGTACAGTAAAAGGAGAACAATAATCGAGCCGCAGATGGCGCCCAGCGTATCGAACGCGCGGTGTATCCCAAAGCCCCGCCCCCGTGCATCAGGCATAGAATCAGCAATGATCGCGTCCCGTGGCGCTGTTCGCACGCCCTTACCGACACGTTCGAAACTGGCGAAGAGCAGGATATGCTGCCAGATACCAGAAAAGGCAAGCAGGGACTTGAAGCAGGATGAGCTAAAATAGCCACCGAATACCAGAATCTTCCGTTGACCGAGCCGGTCAGACCAATACCCTGAAAAGACTTCAAAGATGCTCGCGATACTCTCCTGCAAACCACCGATAAGACCCACGATCAGACCCGTACCACCGACCGCGATAACGAACAACGGGAGGATCGGGTGGATCATCTCACTGCTCACATCGTTCAGGAAACTGACGATGCCCAGCAGCAGGACGTTTGTCGATAACGTGACCTTATTCCCATTTTTCATCGTAAGCGCCTGCTGCGTGAAAGAAAACCGGTACAAGAAGAAAAGTGCAGCCCCTGTGAGCCGCACTAATCGCAGAAGAGTACCCGAGCCGGCATCATGTTCAGCTCAGCGAGCCACAAGGGGCGTTGGTCGTTAGTGTACGGATAGCGGTTGAGAAGTATCGTAGATTAATAAGTACCGTGCGGTAATAACTATGCAGCGCGCCGATGGTCTAGAGGTATGACTTTGGCCTTCCAAGCCAACTGCCCGGGTTCAAATCCCGGTCGGCGCATGATTTTTACCATAAATTGGATTTTTTGTTCTCCTCGGTGAGGCTCATGGTCTTAGAATAGCCGTATCACCGGTATCCACTCCTTGTGCTGCTTGCCGTTGACATCCATGAACTCTGATCTGCTATAGCGTAACAATAGTTCTATCGGTTAATTATAAATTGCAAATAATGGAAAGTGGATAAAAAAAGAAGATAATGTAATGGCAAAATTCTTCATATTTCGGGAGAACGATATGACCAAAATGCCTACAGATCCTAAAGAGCTAGTTACGTTACGAAGTACGATGCTGAGTATGGTCAATGATGACTTGAAAAGCGGCAGAATGAAGGATTGTGGGAAGTTTGCTCGTGAGAATACCGGATATGCTATCGCTGAAGGAACTGAAAAGGAAATCGACTTCTGTACTCTGATTCGGTGATACCTGTAAACCCTTTAACACACCTATTGCCGGTGTGCGAAAGATGATCGGTCCGATCGTCGGTACCGGACGAGATGAGCCGGATGATCTGCAAAAGACCAGAAGCGGTAAGATTCATGCGAAGGGTGATAACGGCTAAGGCGCGGGGAGAGCAGGTGGGCGATATATCAACGCTTGCAAATCCTGAGGCAGTCGAGGAATTAGACAGGGCTTTTTAATAAGCCCTGTTCTACTTTTACGTTTATTTTGCGCTACTCTTTCATTCCTCAGAGGATAATCCCGCATAGCTTCTCAAACCGTGCTCATGGGGAGTTTTTCATCTGAGCGTTCGTTAATAAACGCTGTGAATGTAACTATCGGTCCTGAATCGTGTTTACGTTGATCCGCAAACTTTTTTTATCCACGAAATGTTGTGATGTAGTAAAAGAGAGAAGGAAAAGAAAAAGGAGTGCTGTGGATGGAGATGGATTTAGAGAAAGGGCATAACGTATTGGATGTAATGAGGACGAGATACCCCGAAAAGTTTGTCTCCGAAGAGAAGATCTTCGCTCATATTCATCGCTGTGCGCACATTTTTATTGGTACCGGCTGCGGTGAGCCTCAGTATCTCGTTCGTGCGCTCATACAGTATGCGGAATCACATCCAACGGCATTCTTTGATGCTGAAGTATTCCACGTCTGGACGCTCGGTGTCGCGCCCTATACGGATGAGAAATTCAAGGATAATTTCCGGCATAACTCGTTCTTCGTTGGCGATAGTACTAGAGACGCGGTAAATAACGGCTTTGCCGATTACACACCCATATTCCTATCTGAGGTCCCTGATTTGTTCTATCGCAGGACTATACCGATTGATGTCGCGCTCGTGCAGACCTCACCACCCGATGAACACGGTTATGTGAGCCTGGGAGTGAGTGTGGATATAGTGAAGGCGGCGGTAGAAAAAGCCGCAATAGTTATCGCACAGGTCAACTCGTATATGCCGCGGGTGCATGGCGACAGCTTTATTCACCTTGACGATGTGGATTTTATCCTCCCATACGATGAACCCTTATTGGAATATAGTGCAGAGGTAGAAGGGGGAATCACATCGCTGATCGGGAAATACGTTGCGCGTCTCATTCAAGACGGAGATACCATTCAGGTAGGCTACGGCAGTATACCAAATGCGATTCTTTCGAATCTCCACAAGAAAAAGCATCTTGGCGTACATACGGAACTGCTGAGTGATGGCCTCGTTGCGTTGATGAGACAGGGTGTTATTGACAATAGCGAGAAGAGCATCAATCGGGGAAAGACCGTAGCAACGTTCTGTATGGGCAAAAAGGCGACCTATGATTTTCTCCACGATCACCCCGGTATCGAGTTCAGAACGGTAGACTATACGAACAATCCGCTGATTATAGCGCAGCATAATAACATGACGGCGATAAACAGTGCGCTTGAGATCGACCTTACGGGGCAGGCGACTGCGGAATCCATTGGTGAAGTCTTTTACCGTGGAATCGGGGGTCAGGCTAATTTTATGCGAGGTGCCGTTTTAGCGCGTAACGGGAAGACGATACTTACCCTCCGATCAACCGCAGCGGACGGTACCGTCTCACGGATCGTGCCCTTTCTCACAGAGGGTACCCGTGTCACGCTCACTATGGGCGATGTCCAGTATGTCGTGACCGAGTATGGAATAGCCTATCTGCACGGAAAGAACATCAGAGAGCGCGCCATGGGCTTGATCGCGATAGCACACCCCAAATTCAGACCGTGGCTTATAGAAGAAGCGAAGAGACAGAATATTATCTTTAGCGATCAGGCGTTTATATCAGGTGCAGGAGGTGAGTATCCGGAAGACTTGGAGACCTACAGAACCACCAAGACTGGCCTTGAGATCAAGCTGAGACCGGTGAAGATAAGTGATGAGCCGCTCCTAAAAGATTTCTTCTATTCACTCTCGGACGATACGCTCTATCACCGGTTTATCTCTTCGCGCAAAGATATGCCGCATGATCGCTTGCAGGAATTTGTCGTCATTGATTATTCGAAACAGATGGTGATACTTGCCGTGCTGGAAGAGGAGGAGAACGAAGAACTCGTGGGCATCGGGCAGTATGCGATAAACGAGACAACGTACACTGCGGATGTCGCATTCGCTGTACGTGACGATTATCATAACCAGGGAATCAGCACGGAACTGTTGTCGTATCTCACCTACCTGGCGAAGAAACAGGGTCTTCTTGGTTTCACTGCGGACGTGCTGATGGATAACAAGGCGATGCTCCGGGTCTTTGAGAAAGCGGGCTTTTATATGGAGAAGAGGGATGTGGAAGGCGTGTATGAACTGAAGATGCTGTTCTGGAAGGGGTTATGGCCTGCGCTGCTCCGGGGCTTTTTGAACGGGACGCCGCTTTGACGAATGGTGTTTCGATTACTAAACTGAAGATTCATCGCCTTTGGGGATGTATAGCTAGCTCTACACCGCCACCACAAAATCATGCTCAAAATCAGCGGGAATTTCTCGCATAAAAAAATAGTATATGACCCTTACACTCACGCCTTATTTTATCAAATCAGGGCTTAGGAATTAATTATATCAGGTGTTTTCTATTGTGGCGCGCGAGTACTGATGAAATTGAAGAGTTGCCGTGATAGAAAAGAGGACATACCTTTGAATTAATTTACTAATGATCCTGAACGGGATTTACCGATACACTATATCTATGGTCTTGTAGTGGGCATTATCTTTACCGGAAGAGCTATTTATTCTGGCAATGACTCGACTTTTCAGTCCTGAATATGTGACAGGTAAAGGGCAAACATCCATCGCAACATAAAGTTTTTAAATTAAACAAAAAAACAACTGGTTAACAAACCTATAAGAAAAGTTAAAAGGGAAATGGGAGCGGAGCGAACATTAAAGATGCACTGCCAAGGTTAACCTAAAAAACTTCAGCCAACTTAATGACAACCAAAATCATCTTCTCATAACCAAACCTAACGAACCCAAGAAAACGAAGCGTTGCATAGTAAACTAAAAAACAGACCGGATAACGCGACCACACTACTACTTCCGGATCGTTTACACGTGCAGAAACATGCATGCATGAACGTGTAGAGCAGTTTTTACGGCAAATTTTATAATACTCTGGAACCATGTATGTATACACACGTACTATGATCAGTAGAATTCCACCGGAATTGAGGGCGGCGCTTTCGGCGGGTGCGGGCTATTCGCTTCTGATAAAGGGTGCGCCAGGCACCGGAAAGACAATGCTCGCATTTGAGATACTCAACGAGTTCGGGGGTGAAAATGCCGTTTACCTTTCAACACGGATCTCGCTGCCCGCTTTGTACACGCAATTACCCTGGCTGGAAAAACGTGCAGACGCTATCAGCGTGATCGATGCAACGAAGCTGTATCCGTCACAGAAAGGCTTTACGGGCTTACGGTCTCTCTCGGACGTTCTGTATGAGAAATTGGGCGAGGCAGAAAAAACCGCGACACTCGTTATTGATAGCTGGGAAGCGATAACCTCAGAAGAGAAAGAGGGCAAGATCGAGGAACTGGAAGCCGGAATCACCACTATGGTACGAAATTATGCCACACAACACAAACTGAATTTGATACTCATATCAGAAAGAATGGCTACAACCCAGCTCGATTACCTCGTTGATGGCATAATAGAAATGAGCCGAATATCCGTAGATAATCGGAGAGGCCGGGAAATGCTGTTAGAGAAGTTAAGAGGCGTCAGAGTCGATCAACATCACTATGGCTTTACCTTAGATGATGGTCGATTTCGGTTTTTCCCACCATTCGAGCGGAGGAGAGTGGAGAAGCCAAGAAGAGTGGAGACTATACACAATACCCCCACGCATCTCTCTACGGGTTGTTCGGAATTAGACGTTATTTTGGACGGCGGATTAAGTAAAGGAAGCACGGCCATTATAGAATACGGAGACGATTTATCCCTCCTGGGATACCAGTCGATCATCGCGCACATGATTATCAACAGCGTACAGCAGGGTACTCATTGCGTGGTAATCCCAAGCAGTGGCTGGGATGAACGGCGGTTACGGCGTGGTATCGTGCCGTTTGTGAAGGGCGAGGATTATCTAAAGTATCTTACGGTCTTTGAGAAACGAAAAGCAAGGGCTGAAGGGTGCATGTGGTGCGGAGGAGAAGTTATGAGCATCAAGGACTCTGCGACCGAGCGGTGGGAGAAAGAGGCACGAGAGAACGTTAAGGTTTTGGACGGTCTCTCAATGGATGAAGATTTTCCACTGTTCGCCGATTTCATTGCTCATTTAGAACCGCCTGTCATGGTCATTATCGGAACGGATTGTTTAGAGTTTCAATATCGTTTGAAAACGCTGGGCAACCTTGAAGAAGCGTTAGAATTATTCTCGTATTGGATAGCGGAATTGCGGGAAGCCGGAAATGTGGGAGTGTTTGGCATGCCGACCGAGAGCGCACTGAGTTCAGGATTGGGTCAAATGGTAACAACGCGCTTTAAGTTGGCCGTACTCGATAGGAGTGTAGTCCTCTATTGCAATCGCCCAGACACGAAGTTACATTGCCTGGAGAATGTCATTACCGAAGATACGCTTAGATTAACGCTCACGCCTTTTGTATGAAGTTATTTGAATTTTCTGGCGGCCTTCACCCCTTTCAAGGATACCAAGTATACCGATGCTAATTCGCTTCAACAGTTTTGTTCCGCTGTTCTGGAGGCGAGGAAAAGTAGGGTAGTAGACGATGGGATTTGTTGTTCAAAACGTTCTCAGATGATAGCCCCGGCTGCGCGAGATTTACGCTTTATTTTATATTTATATAGCAATTATGACTTAATAATAGAATAGGTAGCGTGGAAAAATATCCGACGTTGTAGGTAGGATATACGGCAGTTATGCCCCTTATCTGAATATCTGGTCTTCTTCCAAACTTGTACTGCATTCATAACATATCTCCAGGACCGCTTCGTCTCCTTCCATTCTTCGTGCAAGAAGGACCGGGGCCACATACTAATAGTCGCTTTACACGTAGAAGTTTACTTGATCTATCGCTTCCCGACGATCTACCTGGGCTAGCCGAAGATAGATCATCGTCCTAAGTATTGACGTATGACCGAGCAGCACCTTCAGTGCCACCAGATTGTAGATCTGCTTAAAGAAATTAACCGCGAATCCATGCCGGAAGAGGTGAGGATGGACACCCGCTTCTCGGTCACACGTCTACCCCCGCTAGACTAGCATATCTCTTCAGGGGTTGATAAGCTCTGGTTGTTATGAAGGTTAAAGATGCGCTCGCTCGGTTCTATCCGCGAATCGACAATGAACGAGTAGAGATCAGCCAGTAGCTCGCAGGGCAATGGCATGTACCTTTCACGTTCGCCATCTTTGGGCTTACCCCTCTTCCCGCCTTTGTCTTTTGGTATCGTTTTTACCTTGCCTGTAAGCGGCGGCGGAAGAAGCGATGAAAGCGGAAGGGATGAAGGACCAAGATACCAAGAAAAGCAATATTTTCCCTCTGATAGCTTTTTATGACAATATCCATGCCTTAAAACTAAAAATAACCGTTTATATTGCTTCGCTATGCTACCTTTACCAGTAAATCAGCGTTCAAATCCCGGTCGGCGCATCGTTTTAGAGCTTTATGGATTCGTTTGCGCCTCAGCAATCTTTCTATGCCAATTTCGGTCTTGAAGACCCGTCTCCTGAGGCGAGCGGGTGGCGTCAAAAGCTGTAAGGATGAGCAGGCATCCACCACAAGCTTTATATACCCAGACCGCCGATGGAACAGGAAAGGAGGTGAAAGCAAGAAATGGCACTAAAAGCTGAGGTGATTGAAAAAATAGCAGCTCTCATTACCGCTGCCTTCGGCCTGATCGCTGCGCTTGCGTGGAATGAGGCAATAAAGGCGATCGTCAGCAAGTATTTGGGTACGGGAAGCGACATAATTGGCTTCTTGATCTACGCCGTGGTCGTCACCATTCTCGCTGTTATTGTTACCATCTGGATCGCGAGAGTTGCTGAAAGAGCAAAAGGGTAAGCAGCAGCGGCGCTCTGCATCTTCTCGCGCACTGTCGCAGACAGCAGCTCTAAGGACAAACAGCGTCTTCGCATGGACAGTCGTTAGACTGTCCTTTTTTATTCACTTTTATATGCCGATTCACGTACCGTTTCACCCCGGTGCACGTTTACTGAGCTGAGCGGTTTCTTTTTGCTTTGCTTGTAGCAACTCAACGAGAACGTTCGTAAAAATGCAGGTACTCTACTATTTCAAGACTCAACGTATGAACCGTGAAAAAAATGGAAAAATGGGTTGGAAATGAAGGAAAATGCTACCAACCCACACTATTTCTTCCTTTCAAAGGCAACCCAGGTTTCTGTTGTGGATACGTTCCGGCTTTTGTGCAGGAAATCAATGATCACGTTCGAATCCTCAGCTTCGTAAATCCAGAGTGCGTCATACCGGCCGAGCGTGTGATAAACCTGCAGGAACTTCACGCCTTTCGGTGGCTCTTTGAGCAGCTTGTCACCGAATTTCTTCGCTTCTTCGGTCATGCCAGGATTGATCTTCACGCAGGTAATGAACATCATCTTTTTCGCCTCACCTCCGGGTATACTATTAGTTGGTAGAAGATAAGAGTCTTTCCCTACTTCGTCAGAACCGCTGAGACGATCTAAAACGTCAGCGACGCCCGAGTAACTAACGCGCCGGCGAGATCAGAATCGCCGCATTCTGATGGTGATGGCTCAGTCTGGGGCGGTCACTGCACCTGATCAGCGCTACTGGATATAGGGCATGAGTTCTGCCCGGGGTATCCTGACCATCAGAGTGATAAATCGAATAGGCGCTTCCGAACTGTTGTGAAGGAAGTGGACCGTGTCGGGAGGTATATAAATTACATCGCCCGCTTCTACTTCACGCTCTTCGTCACCTATGTGCATGATACCGTTACCGGACAGGAGGTAGTAGAGTTCCTCCGCGTCAGGATGGAAGTGTGGCTGGATTGTCTGGCCTTCCTGAAGGTACGTCTCATAGATTGCCGCTATTCGATGTGCACAAACAGTGAGATTCAGGCCACCCTGCAACTTCTCGACAAACATCTCTTTCGTTTCTTTTACCGTTTTGAGGTCGGCTGCCAAAGAAGATAAACCTTCTGTCAACCGCGGCTTCATCCCAAAAAGAAGGATGAAGAGATGTCCCAACTCGGTGTCCCATCCTAATGATGGACTTGCAAGCTTTTCCCTGAGAAACATGCAGTGGAAATATACCTTATTTAAATATATTTCTTCCCAGTATGGGAAAGCCGAAAAGGCGAGTCTCTCCGCGGCTTGCTAACCGGTTGAATCGAGATTTGGACCATCTCATGGCCCTCGCTATCATAAACGTGGTGGAAAGGGCGAAGCCTCCCTGGGGACGGAATTCAGTCGGACGTCCTTGCTGGGACCCTAAGGTGGTGGCGATTTCCCTGTTCATGAAAGTATTCACTAACCGATCGTACGATGGAATTGAGGCCTATCTTAAGACCAATGCCTTCATTGGACAGCAACTTAAGCTCACGCGCCTGCCGGGTCACAGCGTGATCGCGAGGAGTATGGCAAAGATGCCGCTCTCCTATATCCGAACACTCTCGCGACTCATTACCTTTCAGATGCGGCGACGGGGCATAGATGTTGCCTTTGACAGCTCAGGATTCAGCCTCAAGACGAGCAGCAAGTGGTTCGACATCCGCATAAAGCGCCAATCCTCGAAGAAGGATTACCTCAAGCTCCACATCGTCATCGACGTAGAGACGATGGTTATTCTCCAGTTCACCATTACCGATTGGCGTGGCTCTGATTCCCGGGAGTTCAAACGGCTGATCCGTGATTTACCCCGTCTCGGGAAGGCTGCGGCCGACAAGGCGTATTCCTCTCGGGTGAACTGTCAGGCAGTAGCAGAGAAGAAAGGGCGGCCCTTCATCGCTTTCAAGGCAAATGCCACGGGTAGGCCTAAAGGCTATCCGGCATGGCAGATCTCTTTTTGGGCATATACGGAGCGTCCGGAGGAATGGCTGGATACCTATCACATAAGGAGCGTAGTGGAGGCTGCGTTTTCCAGTATCAAGCGCTGTTGGGGTCCCGATATCAAAAGCATTAAAGGTTGGCTGAAGCGGAGAGAACTGGCCATTAAGGT
>JAFGKP010000071.1 GCA_016928455.1 Methanomicrobia archaeon | reverse complement strand
CCTGCACGTGACCGAGAACCCGAAGATCCCGAAACAGGTTGACCGTATCGTGGCCGACGAACTCAAAGCGTTCGAGGCCGCGAATAGCCTCTACAAGCTCGGACTGGACGTCTACAAGGTAGCGACGATTCTCTCTTCGGGTGCGCTCGGGTTGCGCCAGTCGCAGCGGATGGTGCCGACTCGCTGGAGCATTACGGCTACGGACGACATCATCTTCAAGCAACTCGCGCCTGCGATCAGGGAGTTCCCGACCATTGACGATTATTACGTCTACGAATCGTCGTACATGGACAATCACTTTCTCGTGCTGCTCATGCCGACGCTGTTCGAGTACGAGAACTTCGAGGCCTGGTTCCCGGGCTCCGTCTGGACTGATGCACGCAATAAGCGTCCGGTGATCTGCGAGGAATATGAGGGCTTCTCGGGCCGGAAGAAGTACGCGGAGAACGAAGGCGGCGGGTATTATGCGGCCCGGCTCGCCATTGCAGAGGCGCTACAGCAGATGGGACGGCAGGCGGGCGTTGTTGTCTTCCGCGAGATACATCCGCGGTATTCCGTGCCGCTCGGCGTCTGGGTCGTCCGCGAGACAGCACGCGACGCGTTCAGACATCCTGGTGAGCGGTTCGAGACACAGGATGAGGCGCTGCAGTTCATCGATGCGCGATTGCGGGCGCAGGAAGGGATGCCCGCCCGAGTGCGTGATTTCCAGCGACTCAGCAGGATATTGCAGCAGAAGCGACTGACTGATTTTTAGGCGACCGGTGAGCTATTACGTACGGCGATTCCAGCGCAGAGCGAAGAGATAAGCTCTTAACGAACGGAGGCTTACCTCTTACGTATATCGTCATGACGGAAGTATACCGGCTTGCGAACCTCTACCGCCCTGCACAGATTCGTGAGCTGTTCCAGCGAGTGAGCGCGCTGGACAAGGGCGCGCTGGTCGCCGTGAAGCTCCACATGGGCGAGCTCATCAATTACCGGTTTATTCGCCCACCATTCGTGCGTGAGCTCGTGGCGGCCATCAAAGCTGCTGGTGCACTACCGTTCCTGACCGATACGACGACCCTGTACACTCGCGACCGCCACAATGCCGTTGATTATCTCACGACCGCACGACAGAACGGTTTCAACTTCGCTACAGTTGGTGCGCCCGTAATCATCGCCGACGGCCTTACAGGCGAATCCGGTGTGCTGATAGGAACTGGTGGCGAGCTCGTGAAAGAGATTGAAGTCGGTCAGGCGATCTACGAGGCAGATTACCTCGTGACCGTAACGCACTGCACCGGGCATCTGAGCACGGGCTATGCGGGTGCACTGAAGAATCTGGGTATGGGCTGCTGCACGAAAAACGGTAAGCGTGCAGTGCACTGGTTCTCGATACCCGAATTCGATGCAACGAAATGCGAAAAGTGCCCGAGCTGCATCGAGGCCTGTCCTTATTCGTTTATCCAGATGGACGACTACCCCGTGATCGATCCTCAGGGCTGTGTTGGCTGCGCGCGCTGCATCAAAGCCTGTCCAACAGGTGCGATGCACCGCCCCGAGGGCTGGTACGAGCAGTACATGACCGCGCTGGTCGAAGCGGCAAATGCGATCCTCAAGCACTTCGAAGATAACAGCTGCTTCATCAATTTCCTCACGGATGTTACTACCATGTGCGACTGCATGGTTCAACAGCGACCGTTCATTCCCGATCTTGGCGCGCTCGCATCCCATGATATTGTCAGCCTCGAGCAAGCCTCCTTTGAACTCATTCAAGCCGCTACGGAACGGGATATTCTCGCAGAGGCCGCGGGCGTTCATAGCGAGATCCAGTTCGCTCTCGCCGAGCAGTTGGGGCTGGGGAGCAGATCGTATACCGTGAACTATCTGGAGTAAGGTCTGCGCACGCGGGGCGCTGAGCGTAGTTATATATTTATCTAACCGCGACTCCTAAACTAATCAAGCTGGCGGTCAGAAAGGAATACTGAACGATACGATAGAGAACATGAAGTGGATGGAATTGCCGCGGGCGGTTTTGATTGAGCGGGACGCCGTGCAGGAGATTGGCACGATCTGTAATTATCTGGAGGTCGGAAAACGGGCCGACATCATCGCAGACCCGATCACCAGGAAAATAGCAGGCGAAACGGTCTGTGAGCTCCTGAACGATGCGGGCTACGAGGTCAATCTTATCGAAGTGGAACGTATCAGTTACGAGACCATCGAGGCCGTGAAGGCCGTCTCGACCGAGCATAAGGCTGATCTCATGCTCGCTGTCGGCGGTGGGATGGTCATTGATACCGCCAAAATTGCCTCCTTTGAGCTTCGTATACCCTTTATCTCGATCCCCACCATCGCCTCTCATGACGGGATCGCGTCGCCGCGAGCGTCAATTAAGAACGAGGACAGAACTAAACCGCCCGTCTCCGTACCCACACACGCGCCACTTGCGATCATTGCTGATACCGCGATCGTCTCCGCCGCCCCCTACCGCTTCACTGCCGCGGGCTGCGGCGATATCATCGCTAATTATACGGCCGTTAAGGATTGGCAGCTCGCATACCGCTTACGGAACGCGGACTACAGCAGCTACGCCGCCGCGCTCTCCGGAATGACCGCGAACATGATCATCGAGAACGTTAAGGAGCTAAAACAGCGAGATGAACCCTCTGTCCGAACCGTGCTCAAGGCCCTGGTCTCCAGTGGTGTCGCGATCAGCATCGCAGGCTCTTCCGCACCGGCTTCTGGCTCCGAGCACAAATTCAGCCACGCGCTCGATATGGTCGCTGAGCGGCCAGCCCTGCACGGCGAGCAGTGTGGCATTGGCACCATCATGATGACTCACCTCTATGGCGAGAACTGGCAACATATCAGATCCGTACTCAAAGATATCGGCGCGCCAACGACCGCAAAGGAGTTGGGCGTTCAGGACGATGAGCTTATCCACGCACTTACGCTCGCGCACACGATCAACCCTGGAAGGTACACCATCCTGGGTGATTCCGGACTCACCTACGAGGCTGCGGAACGACTTGCCGTGATGACGCAGGTGCTCGAGTAAAAGAGAGAGAGAGAGAGAGCAAGCGGGAAAATGGAAGGTCTGTGGGACAGGTTAGCAAAAGAGGGGGAAGAGCGAATGGAGGAGGGACGTGTCGTCACATTGCTGGGCGCGAAGATCGCGAAGGTGGGTGAAGAGTTTATCTTCCTCGGTGCCTCGAAGAAGTGCGAGGAGTGTAAGTTGAAGAACACCTGTGCGAATCTGGAGTTGGAACGCCGGTATCGAGTCGCGAACGTGAGAAACGATATCAAGCATGACTGCTACATCCACGAAGACGGCGTCTGTGTAGTGGAGGTGACGGAAGCGCCGATCACCGCGGCGATTGAGTCCGCATACACGTTCAAGAACTCGAAAGTCGTTTTTGAGCCACCAAAATGCGCCGGATCAGAGTGCGAGCTTTTTAACGCCTGCCACCCCCTGGGACTCAAAGCGGGGGACCGCTGCACGATCATCGAGGTCGTTGGCGAGATCCCCGGTGAATGCCCTGAGGGGCGGGGGTTAAAACTGGTCACGATCCGCCGAGAAGCCACATAACTCATGATGAACGTCGCACGCAGCACTTACTGAGCGGGTGAATTAGCTCTTCTTACCGCCACGGCGCTTGATGATCGGGCGAATCGCGCCACAGGCATCGCACTTCAGCACCCAGATGCGGTCCTGCTTCTCAAAGTGCGTATCTGGCTTCTTACATTCCCAGCAGAGGACGTATTCATCCATATAGCGCTGTATCTGGCGCTCTACCTCTTCACGCGTGAATCTGCCCTGGAACACCACCCGGTCACCTATGATCTTGCCCGCAGTTCCGAGCTCATTGAGCAGGAATTTCATCATGTGCTCCTGCTCTCTGCGGATGTAATTGCAGACCACATCGAAATTGTCAAAGATCGTGGTCTTGCCCTCCACAAAGACCTTGAGCGCCGGAATAACGAACCGCTCGTCGCTGGTCCTCGTGCTCGGTAATTGCTCCAATGCACGATCCAAAAGCGTAACATATTCTTCCATCATTATCAACCCCTTTGAGGATGTGCGTGTGCTAGTACCGGTGATCTTCGCCCAGAGAAACGCCGAGGAAGGGATTTGAACCCTTGTGTCCCGTGCGGGACACCGGCTCTCAAGGCCGGCGCTTTAGTCCACTTAGCTACCTCGG
>JAFGKP010000070.1 GCA_016928455.1 Methanomicrobia archaeon | reverse complement strand
GCCTCTTCTAATTGTAATCGCGGCGCTATACAGAGCGCTTTCATTTCATCGAGCAGAAGCTTAAACGCATAGCTCATCTCCACGGGGTAGATGTCAGTATCGGCCCCGCAGTTGGGGCAGAAGACCGAGCCGGTCTTGTTGTCCGTGGAGGCGATCATGCCGCAGTTCCCGCAAACGAGCTCGACTACCTTGTCAGACTCGTCCAGAAGTCGGTCCTTAAGTGAGATCGCAGCGCCGTATCCAATAAGGACATCGCGCTCCATCTCGCCGAATCGAAGCCCACCTTCTCGCGCTTTACCCTCGGTAGGCTGTCTGGTCAGTATCTGTACCGGTCCGCGTGCACGCGCATGCATCTTCGCGGAGACGATATGATACAACTTTTGATAATAAGCGATACCAATGAAGACTTCAGCTTCGATCTTCTCACCAGTCATGCCGTCCCACATCGGCTCTCGCCCGGTGCTGGAGAAGCCCGCGCTGTCCAGTGCCGCTCGCAACTTGTCCTCAGGCTCACCATAGAAGACGGTCGCATCGATATAGCGTCCCTCCAATGCGCCTGCTTTACCACCGATCATCTCCAGAACATGGCCCACGGTCATTCGTGACGGGATCGCGTGCGGATTGATAATCAAATCAGGTACGAGCCCTTCGGCCGTAAAGGGCATATCCTCAGGAGGCACGATGAGCCCCACCACGCCTTTCTGGCCGTGCCGGGATGCGAACTTGTCACCGATCTCCGGAATCTTCTGATCGCGGACAGAGACCTTTGCCAGTCGTCTATTGCTGCTCGATTCCATGAGCACCACTGAACTGACCACCCCCTGCTCGTTGGGGCGTGTGCAGATTGAGGTGTCGCGGCGTTCCAGGGGGCTTAGTAGCTCAGTTGTCTCTTCCAGAAACCGTGGCGGGCTCGTCTTTCCGATGAGCACATCATTCGGCGCCACCTCGGTCTCAGCATTGATAATACCGTCCTCATCGAGTTGCTTATACGCATCGTGGCTTCGCACACCAGCGATCTCCATATCGGGGATCTCAAATCGGTCCTCTTCACCACCTGGATACCGAATCTCCTCGCCCTCGTACGTGCGGAAGAAGTGGCTCCGTCCCAATCCACGATCGATGGCCGCACGATTCAAGATCAACGCATCTTCCATATTGTAGCCTTCATAGCTCAGGACAGCAAGGACGAAGTTCTGGCCGGCAGGCCGATTCTCGTGCTGGATGAGGTCCGCCGTTCTTGTCTTCACGATCGGCTTCTGTGGGTAGTGCAGCACATGCGCACGCGTATCGGTCCGCGACTTATAATTCGCCGTGGGGAGGCTTAGCGACTGCTTCAGCATCGCCGCGCCCATGGTGTTCCGCGGCGACGAATTGTGGTCGGGAAAGGGAATAAGCCCGGCAACCACACCCAGGATCAGAGAGGGGTCAATCTCCAGATGGGTATAGTCCTTCCTGTTCTCCTTTTCCAGATCTGTCTCATCCACCCCGATCAGCGCATTCTCTTCCTCCTCAGCATCGAGATACTCGATCACCCCTGTTTTGACGAGGTCATCGAAGTTGATCTCATCGGTACGCAGTTTCGCGATGTGTGACTCATTGACCAGCGCCTTGCCGTTCTGGACGACGATAACGGGCCTGCGTGCTCGGCCACCGTCAGAATTGATGAGAATATCTCGCCGGTCAGCGTAGTAAGCGATGTTAACTTGATCGGAGAGCTCTCCTGCACGTCTCCTCTGCCGCACCTCTGCGACGAATCGTTCAGGCGATGTGCTGAATCCGATGAAATCGCCGTTTACGAAGACACGGATTAGCTTCTCAGCACTGAGCTCTGATGAACGTGACGGCGGGACGATCCCGAGCGTATAGAGAAGCCCTTTGAAGTGCTCTTCATCCTCGCCCACCGAGATCTCAACCATCTGCGAGAAGTTCTTGACCAGGCCACAATTAGGCCCTTCTGGGGTCTCACTCGGGCAGATCTTCCCCCATTGCGTGGGATGAAGGTCACGGGCTTCGAAGTGGGGCTGAGACCGAGAGAGCGGTGAGATAATCCGGCGCAAGTGGCTCGCCGTTGCGACGAAATTGCTTCGCTCCAGCAGTTGAGACACGCCTGCGCGGCCTCCTACCCAGTTACCGGTTGCGAGCGCATGGGTGATCCGTTCTGTGAGCACATCTGACCGAATCGCCGTGGATATCTTCAGCTCTCGTGCACGCATATGCGCCCGTTCTAGCTGATACCGCATATCGCGCATGAGCTTGGTGAACGAGACCCTGAAGAGGTCTTCCATCAAATCGCCGGCAAGCTTCAAGCGCTTGTTCGCGTAATGATCCTTGTCATCCTCGCCGCGCTTTCCCAGCGAGAGTTCGTAACAGGATTCTGCCATGCGACCCAGGAAATGCGCCTTGGCGATTTTATCTGAGAGATGCGGGAAGAAATAGCGGTCAAGGATGTAATTGACGCGCTTCTCGCGGTATTCCTTTGCCTGTGTCGGCGCGATCATACGGCCCAGTTTGTCGATTGCTTCCTCCTGCGTGCGTATCTTACTCTCGTGGATATTACCCCGGATATGCTCCTGAATCTCTGGTTCGTCTGAGACCGCTTTGACGATCGAGGCATCATCCTCGAGCCCCAACGCGCGCATTAAGGTCACAAATTCGATCTTCTTCCCCACTGCGGGGAAGGAAACTTCCAGTATGTCCTTCTTACTGATCTCCACGCGAATTGGAACCCGGAAACCCTGCTTGAGCGAGAAGAGCTTTGATACCTCGCTTTTATTCCCATATTTTTCCTCGAAATTGACGAAGATACGGTTAGGTGCGAGATCTTCGAGCGTGATGATCACGTGCTCGGAGCCGTTAACGATGAAATAGCCGCCGGGATCGAGCGGATCTTCTCCTGCCTCGTGCCTCAGCCAGTCCTCATACTCCTGGTCAGTAATTTTCCGTGCCAATTTCTCCTCACGCACCTCGCGGGAAACGTTACATTTCGTTGACTTCACCATGATGGGCATCTCGCCAATTTCCACCGTCTCCAAGTCACCCGCTTCCTTGATACCCAGCTCCTCGTGCTCGTATTTCCGCATGAGCTGCATCTCCAGATAGACCGGAGCTGCGTACTTAAGATTCCGGAGCCGCGCTTGCGATGGGAAAATCTCTTCCGAGGAGCCGTCCGCTTCACGTGATTTCGGCAGCCCGACACGGATCTTCCTAAAGCGCACGCCCACGGAGTACTTTCCCAGCTCATCTTCGCCACTGATCGAGGTCTCGACGAAGGGCTGCTCCTCAATAACGCGGTGCATGCCTTCGTTGAGGAAATAGTTGAAGGAATCAAGCTGATGTTGCGCGATTTTTTTCCGCTTTAAATAAGCCTTTGATAAAACACTCTTATCCAACATACTCACTCATACGTCCCACCTTCATTACTCAATAACCAGACGATACGATACCGATTTACCCGCTGTTTTGCTCAGTCGCCGTATCCGAATGACATCACCAACAGCCGCTTCCTTGAGCTCTTTGATCACGGGATCAGCGGCTTTTATCTTCGGCAGCTGCTCTTTTTGTATCTTGTAGGTTCTTAAAAGCTCTGCTACTTCGTCCTCGCCCATAACCTCATGTCTGGGCACCAACTCATGTTCAACTATGGATACCTTTCCCCTCTTCATATATTCAGTTCAGCATGTGTGTATGACTGACGGGCTCGACGGGATTTGAACCCGCGACCGACGGGTTAAAAGCCCGCTGCTCTACCTTTCTGAGCTACGAGCCCTTATACCTCACGTACTTCACCTTATGTTATGGCACCTTAAAAGATACTAAGATACTTCAGCAGCAATTTTAGAACGCTGTCAGCCGCCTCGCACTTGTTTCCCTCCCTATCTCTGTGGAAGATATGCTTCTCGTGAGCTACGTAGTCTTTTGTTGCCAATGCTATATAAACTAATCCAACGGGCTTCTCCGGCGTCCCTCCTGTGGGTCCGGCAATACCGGTGGTCGAAATGCCAATATCGCTATCGAGGAGCGTTCTTACACCATTTGCCATCGCTACCGCGCATTCCGCGCTTACCGCTCCCTTCTCCGTCAGTATTGTACGTGCAACCTGTAAGACGCTCTCCTTCACCTCATTCGCGTACGCAACGACGCCACCTTTATAATACTCGGAGCTGCCTGAGATATTGGTTATTCGATCACCCACCAAACCACCGGTGCATGATTCCGCAGTAGCGAGGGTGCGACCACTGCACCGTAAAGCCGTGCCGATCTCTTCCTCTAACATTCTCTATGTTATTCGTTCCTCGCACTATAAAAATGCAATAATCACCGCGCTATCATTTCATGGTACCATAGCGCACCTTGACGGCAACGCCGTGCTGGAAGCAGCGCATCTCCTCATGCGTGAGCATCGCCCGACCCGTGGCCAGCAATCGGTCCTGCTCGTCAACCACAAGCACCTCGTCATAGGCGCGTATACCCGGATCGGCATCCACGACATGTTTACAAAAGGCAGTCCCCCCGATTTGGATGAACTCGCCGCTCTCCTTGTTCATTACCACGCGAAGCTGAGGGTAGGGGAGCACCTGATGGAGCCGCCTCGCGCCTTCGCAGCCCAGAGTGAAGAGGCCATCAAGACTGCGGAGCGTGGCTACGCGCAGTCCCCCGTCTTTTATCTGCGCTATTCGGCGCGTCCGTGAAAAGATGAATTCAACGGCGTGAGGGAACAGGGCAGCTCCTGCTCCGCGTCCGAATTGAAAGTCGGCGATTACACGTGCCTTCTTCAGATATCCCGCTCGGTCTTTCTCATCCATGATATCCTTTGTTCGTTGTTGCCGCTCAGGTGCGAACGCTGCGAGTCCGTACTGATCGCTGATCAGAAGTTTGCAGTCCCTGGGGTCGGTTCTATTTAACAGTGCTTTTCTAAGTTAAGACTGTTGCAGTGCATGAGGCTAAAGCGGCAAATCGCAGACCTTGCAGTGGAGCGAATCGAACGGCTCTTTGAGCTCGCGGAGGTGGCGGCGAAAGCGGGACAGGAGCGGCGGAGTGATCGCTATACCCAGTTAGCACGTGCAATAGGGATGCGGCATCGGGTGCGTATCCCGCAGCGTCTGAAGATGCAGCTTTGCAAGCGGTGTCACCGACTGCTCATACCGGGCAAGACCGCACGGGTTCGGCTCAGGGGCGAGTACATGACGACCACCTGCTTGCGGTGTGGAGTGCAGATGCGGCGACCGTATAAAACGCCGCGTGCGCCATCGTCGAGGCGAGCAGGCATCGGGCCACAGGAGCGCACCAATAACCGATGACCCAGGAACCCCTGTTACAGATCTTCAAAAGCCTTTTCGTGTATATTCAGGAGCACAAGGTGCTCTCGGAAGGCGAGCTCAAGCTGAAGATACAGGACTGCTTACATGCGCTCACCACTGCGGAACGAGCGAAGCTGGAACGAGATGTCGGGGGCAATGCAGCGGCGCAGATCTTCACGAGTATCACGAGCACCGAGAAATTATCTGTCTTCTCACCCGATTTGCGCACGAAGATCAACTATCAGGGAGAGGTCTTCTACTGCTTGCCCGTTCATGGCTACCTCGCGGCGGAATTGGAGTCCGCGTTCCTTCGCTGGGCCAAACTGCGAAGTCCATTAGGTGCGTTGCGAGACGTGCTTCGCGAGTTTCTGGAGCGTTCTGGCTACGTGATACGGAGCGAGCCAGCGGGTGCTGACACCAGTTATCTCGCGATGCTTGCAGAGAAGTTAGAGGGTGCCCTACAGTACCGACTGCGCCTCTTCATCTTCCCGTCGATCAAGTTCGTGCCACAGTTTCTGGGTACGTATCCTGTGCTACATGAAGGAAAAGCGGAGGCGGAAAAGGTTATGGTGGTCCCCACGGAGAAGACTCCGGCACCATTTATTTCCTTTGTTCGGGAGTACGATGTGGATAACGCGCAGATCTGGATCCTTGAGGTGGAGAAGCGAACCGTCAATCCGTTTATCGGCATGCCCACCGACCCCGAACTGGAGAAGAACTTCGCCAATCCCGAGCAGGCGCGCAAAGCGGTGAGCACCTGGATGCGGAAGATGTTGGTGGTCGAATAGCCCGAAAATCAGCGTCCAAACCGTCGCTCACGTAACTGGAAATCCCGTACGGCGCGCAAAAGATCGATCTTCCTGAAGTTCACCCAGTTCATGTCAGTGAAGTAAAATTCGGTATAGACCGATTGCCAGATAAGGAAATCCATCAAGTGCGTGGAGCCAGACCTGATGACGAGGTCCGGCTCAGACTTGAAGAGCAATTCAGATTCGATCAGCTGCTCATTGATTTCGTCCGGTTCCAGCTTTCCGGCTTTCACCTGCTCGGCGAGCTCGCGTGCGGCATTCGTCAGCTCGCTCCGTCCCGTAAAGCCCAGCGAGATGATTATCTGGCGCCCGTTCGTGCTCGACTCGTGGAAGTAGGTCGTGGCTTCTGTGGCCACCGCTTCTGCACCGGTGCGCGCACCGTAGATCGTCAGTGTTGCCGTGAGGTCGCGGAGTACATCTTGCAATTCGCGTGAAAGACGATCACGTGCAGCTCCTTGCTCCTCTTTCTTCATGCCAGCGCGAATAACGCTAATATACGCACTGATCGTGTCTATGTTCAGCTCATGGCACCACTGAACAAAGCGCCGAAACTGCTCCAGCCCTCGTGGATCGTTAAGAAGGTCGATCTCATCCAGCACGAGGAGGATATGCTTCAATGGGATAGGCGATCGCATCACATCTCGTCGTAAAACCACTTCATACAGAATTGCGACGGGATTAATCATAAGCGCCGGGAGAGGGATTCGAACCCTCGATCCCCGTAAGGGGAAGCAGGTTAGCAACCTGCCGCCTTAGACCACTTGGCTATCCCGACTCAGAGGAGTACGTACGCTATGCTCCTGCTGCTGACAGTGTATACCATAACGCTCACGGGAATTAAAGCTTTACGTACAGCATTAACACAGCTCGAAAGAGCGCTTAGTTCTCCTACGATAGCTACTCGTTTGTCTGGATCAATCGTTTCTGGCCTTTGCCGGTTATGCGCCATGTATACGGCCGTTTTCCGCGCCGCTTCACGATCCGCTCGGCCTCAAGCAAGCGCAGATGATGCCGGGAGACATACGGACTCAAAGCAGCCAGCTCTGCGATCCCCTTCACCGTGAGCATACCCCGATCATCGAGCGCAGTGAGGATCTTTGTTCGCGCATCGAGCCCACCGATCACGTTCCTCCTCCGCTCCAGGTACGCGTTCGGATGATAGTTCCCTCGCTGCATCCGCACACCACCTGATTGATGCTTCGCACGTAGCGTATTCTCGGGAGGGGGCGACTAATAAACGCCTCTTTTCCGCTTCCGCTGTTGCAAGAGCAGCATAAAGACGACAATCGCGACGATGATCACCGCGGCGATGATACCGTAATTGAGATAGCTTCTTCCGCTGACCGCAGCGCTTGCCTTTGCTTCTGCTTCCTGTGCCGCGTTGACCGCATTTTCAGCCTCTTCTAACGCATCCTCAGCTTTGCTCTCATAGTATAATTGCTGCGCATTGCTCAGATACTCATTAGCTAATGCGAGGCTATTCTTCGCCTCCTCTACGTCCAGGCCGCGCTCCTCAGCGTCCGTAATTGCGGTATCGGCCTCTGCAATCGCCTTAGTCGCGGTATCAAATGCGACAATCGCATTCTCGATGGTCTGAGAGGAAACATCTTTGAGGATAAGGGAAACGGTATACGTGCCTTCGGTGGTCTCTTGCGTGAGGTTTAAGAACGTCAAGGATTCGCGCTTACCTACTTCTGGCGCTTCGCCTGAACAGGTGACCTTGAGGTCTCCCGCGACCTTCTTGTGCTGTAGCGTATACGAACCACCATTTGTAAGCGCCTGTTCTTCCAAACCCTCGCCACTGATGGTCCCGACTGCACGCTCCAACTCGGAGTGGAACGTGAGCGTCGATCGATCGAGCTCCTTGCTCACGTTCGTCATTATCAGCGTAATGGATACCTCACTGCCACCGTTCACCAGGTCGGTTCCGCCTACCTCATCGAACCGTATATCCTTGAGCGTCACCGTCATAAATGGCGTTTCGTCTGCAGCCCAGCAGATCATGCTGAGCGAGGCTACACTGAGAACACTTACGAGCACCAAGCTCACGATCAGGCGGTAGTTGAGTTTCATAGTGATAACCTCAGAAGAGCGGCTTGATCGCGTCGTTCCCACCCAGCAGCTTCTTATAGTCCTTCTCTTTCTCGCTCGATACTTCCTTCATCGTCTCTTGCGCTTCTGCACCGATCTCTTGCAGCTCTTTTATCCGCGGAACGTCTGACACGCCGGAGAAGAGCACGATTGTGGAGACATGCTGCCCCTTCACCAGCGGGAAATCGCCGCCTCGAACCTCTTTCCCGCGGATTATCTCCTCGACGCGAACTTTGGCCTTCTCGATGCCCTTTCTGCTCAGCTCTTTCGGCGGCCCAGCAGCAATGATCAATGCCCGCTCTGCGGTTGAGACGTCACAGGGGATCGTCAATCGGCCGGCGATTGCACGCCGCACCAACGAGGTGATTCGGGTAACGGAATCGAGATTATCCATCGATTTCTTCTTGCTCGTTATTTTCTTGAGGAAGCCGCCGTTGCTCTCGATCTGCTCCGAGGCGTAGCCAATAGTGGAGACCCCGCCGCCCTTCAGCGTATTGATCACTTCAGCCGCATCGACGACCATCTGCCCCACCTCGTTCGCCTCACCCGCACCGAAGAGGATGCCAAACCGTCGTACGATTTCGTCATTGATGTCAATAAAGGCTTCCTTGACGCTCTCTCCGCCTTTCTTCCAGGCGTCGTTATCAAAGACGAACAGATTATCCACCTCGTTTACAAAAGTCATCAAGCTCCGTGCTGCATTCAAGGAATATAAGCTCCCCTCATCCTTCGCGGGCAATACGCCCAGCCCGTACACGGGCTCCTCGTACAACTTCTTTAACCGCCGTGCCAATACTGGCGCACCTCCTGAACCAGTTCCACCGCCTAACCCAGCGACGATCAAGAAAGCATCAACTTGATGGGTTCCTCGTTTGTCAATCTCACTCTGGATCGTATAAATCTCATCCGTAGCCACTCGTGCACCCATCTCATTATCTGCGCCGATTCCGTGCCCCCTTGTCAGGGACTCGCCGACCAGAATCCGGTCCTCCATAGTGATGTTCTTCAGCCCGATCAAATCGGCTCGCGCGGTATTTATCGCGATTGCACGAGCGACGAAATTCTGCCCGGTCTTCTTCGCATACTCGATAAACGCATCTGCAATTCTCCCCCCTGCCTGTCCATATCCTATCACGAATACCCGCATCTTATTCCCCCTCTCCTTTTATGCCCCCGTATTGTGCCAATACGCTCATGCTATTTAAAATTTGCGCTTCTCGCTTCCTCATCACCCGCCTTTTCGGTAATCTGAGGATTTTAAGACGATGTTCTTGCTGTACATGTTCATACGGACGTCTTTCATGGGAACCCGGCTTGTCTTCAAGCCCGATCCGCGCACATGGGTAACGACCAGATCCTCGATCTTGCCCGTCTCGCTCGTGAAGATGATATCAGCCACGGTGCCGATCCAATCGCCACCGGCGGTTATCACCTTCTTGTTCATGATCGTGCGCGCGAACATCTTAATCGCACTGCTGACGTTCTTCGCGATGATATCCCGCACCATATCCTCACGTTCTCTGATCTCGCGGATATCCTCGCCCAGCAGGTCGCTGACGCCGCGTACATCCACGACGTCTTCCAAATTGAGTCCGAGCCGGTGAAGAATGACAAAGGCCAGGCTCTGCGAGAAGGCGAACGGATACTGCTCAGCAAATTGCCCGTGCATACGCGCAATCTCCACATCTTCTGGATCGAAGAGGTAATCCTCCACCGCCTCTTTTATCTCCCGGGTAATCACTTCCCGTGCCGCATCCCTATCGACCGAGCCCCGTTCAATCCCCTTCACCTCGCACATCTGGATGGCATAAGGTACAAAATGCCTGACGGCCTCGCCGTCCACACCCTCTAAGATGAAGTTCCACGGGAATAATTTCGATCGTAGGTGGCCAACCACCTCTTCTTTATCTTCTTTCACAGTATGCCTTCACCATATCCCCTTTGCTATTCCCCTCACTTTTTTAAATACTTTAGAAACTTCTGAAGGTGCAGGCCCGAATTTGAGACGCCCGGGCGTCTTCCTTTACCCGCGCCTTCACCCATGCTGAGTTCTGCATTACAGATCCGCCACACCCATTCACCGAAATCTGTTGGCTCGTATTTGCCATCAAATTCCTTGATCATGCTGTAGCCCCATTCCGCGCTCATCAAAAAGGCCACACCATTGATCAGCTCTTTATCATACAGGTCGCTTCTCACGAGCTCTGTGTACGCCTTATCCTCGCGGTGCGAGATCTCCTTGATCTCCTTTACCCCTAGTCGTTTCCCAGACCCGAGTAAGGTTTTCAAGACGATAAATGCGAAATCATTCTGTCTGAGTAGTGCGCAGCAGTTGTCGATCGTATTCGCCATACCAAGTCTCTTCTTCGCGCTCTCCTGGAGTATCATGATGATGTAGCTCAGGATCTCCAGTGACGAGCTCTCAGCAGTGGCGTTCATGCGTATCCCCTCTTTTGAGAGCGTAGCAACCTTGAACGGGATACTGGACGTGGGCGAACCAAAAAAGAGATCGGTCAGGGCCGCGAAGAACTGCTCCCCGATCGGCTCGTGATCGCTATCGTAAGGGAAGAAGTCGTCCTCAAATAAATCTAAATTGGGTGCTAGTTCCGCAGTAAGCTCCAATAATTCCTTCTTCACCTCACTCAGCCGCAGTGAGGCGCCGCCCCGGTCTTCCGTCTCTTTTCTCAGCCGCTTTGCCTCCGCCTCCAGCTGATCCTTCAGCTTCCCCCCGATACCTTTCTCTAAGAGCCGTTCTATTTCCCCGAGCCGGTCAGTACCCGCGGTATTGGCCGCTATCTCTTTTAATCGCCAATATTCCTTAGCCAGCGTGTTTGCCTTCTCATTGAATCGCTCTGCCATTACGCCACTCCCGTCCCCCCGAAGGGTGGACCCGCATCCATCGCTCCGTGCTCGTTACCGTGTTCTGAGGGTAATGCGCACTCTTGATCCGCAAATGAGCACGTAGGCAAAGCCATACCTTCTCCGCTTTGCGGATTCCCGTTTATTAGATTACCTGTTATGCATTATATATAGCTTGGGGGGCGGCACGCACACCGGTATCTCCTGCATCCTCTCGTGGTTCCCCTCAGACGATCTCCTCGACTATCCGTGCATAAGCGGGCCGGGTCAGTAAGATGCCAATCACCAGGCCAACGATGGTGATGATGGCAAAGCCGCGTAAGGTACCCAGCGCCATCAAGGCAAGCGCGAACATGGCAACAATAGTGGTAAAGGCGGAGACGAAGATGATACCGAAGGCGAAGGAGACACGTTTACGATACATGCTGGTTGATGATCGGCCGCCCGCGAGTATCTCGTCAGTGATGATCACGAGCTGATCTACCCCGGTACCGATTACCGCGATGATACCAGCGATGCTGGGGAGATCGAGTTGCCAATTGATTACCGCAGCGAAGCCAAGCATCAAGATCAATTCACTCAGGAGCGCGAAGAACATGGGGAGCACGATCCTCCGCTCCCGGTACCTGAGGAAGACGACGATGACCACAAAGAACAGTGCGGCAAGGCCTGCAATCAGCGCCTCCTCCTTGAATTTCGCACCCAGATACGCTGGCACCTCACCCGAGCCGATGATCTCCACGTTCACCGGTAAGACGCCCGCTTTCAGGTGCACGATGAGCGTTTTCGCGCGCTCAAATCCGTCATTCTCCAGGCCCGTCTCTGCCCGTAAGCGATATACCGGTTGCTCTTCTATATCCTGTGCCAGTTCCGTCGAGAGCGGTGCACTATAGATCACCACATCATCGAGCAGCATCGCCACTTCGTGATCCATAGGGTTATTTGTGGCACCGTATTCCAGCGCAGCATCGCG
>JAFGKP010000069.1 GCA_016928455.1 Methanomicrobia archaeon | reverse complement strand
TTGAGCAAATTTGAGGGGAGAGAAACCCCTATTCGGGTCAATCCCCGCCCTTCTTCCATCTTCCAGCCTCCTCAAACGCCACTATCCTTCTTATTATCTCTTCAGCCTTACAAAAGGCCCTGGAATCATGCTTGGATATCCGAACAACCGTAGCGTGGAAACCGCGATCTCTGAGCTCTCGTGCCAGTTGCGCATCGTCGAATTTCTGATCGTACCCTAGTGCTACTATATCCGGATTGATACTATATAAAGGTTCATACATATCCGTCTCGCTCCCGAGCAGCGCTTTATCCACCGGTTTCAGCGCGGCCACCATCTGCACACGCTGCTCCTCCGGTATGATCGGCGTTCGCTTTCGCTGCTTCACCGTCGAGTCTCGTGCCACAATAACGTAGAGCTCATCGCCCAACTGCTTCGCCTCCTCCAGGAACAGGAGATGCCCGGGATGCAGGAGCTCAAATGTCCCGGTCGCCAACACTCTTACCATAGCAATTCTTCTTCTCCTTCTTCCAGCTCAGGTGCCGCGCCCATACGTATCCTGAGCTCCCGCTCTTCGCCCAAGGCGCTATAACATCTCCAGTCCTGCTCCTCATACGGGTAGCAGGTGATAATGTGATACTCGCCCATACGCGGGAAGATCCTCAAATCTTGCCCCGAAGGTCGCAAGGATCCCGCACTCGGGTGACTATGCACCGACCCCACCCTGCGCAGACCCATAGGAATCATCTCCCGCCGTATCACCGCGCTTTTCTCAGAAGAGATCGTGCCAGGCAGGAAGATGACCTCAGTAATAAGATCATTCTTGGCGCAGAGCAGCCCGAAGAACTCCTGTGGATGACTCGATTTGCTCACCTCCAGGATGAAGTCCAGCGTCTCGTGTGCGATCTCCAACGATTTACCTTGCCTGCGCATGGTTTGTTCTCGCCCGCTTCTCCAGCTGAGGTGCTGATCGAAAGCTGATCTACAAATCAATCTTGACGTTAAGAAAACTTGAACTCGAATACGCCTTCCGTCTTAAGCTCGGCTGCAGTGGGCAGCGAGTCAAATTTCGCGCGGATCAGTAAGTCCGCCACCTCATAGTTTAAGACCCGTGCAATCCCTATAATGGACGTTGTGGGTCGCGGATTGATATCGACAACGTACGCGGCACCACTATCATCAACCACGAAATCGATCCCCACGTAGCCCGTACCGCCCAGCGTGGTGATTACGGCCATACTGATCAGCTGAATCTTTTGCGCGATCTCTTCTTCGATTGCGTACGGCACGTACCCGCCGCAATATTTCAGACGCCCGTTCTCATTTCGAACGTATTGCTTGTTGATGGTGAGCGGGAGGATTGAGGACCTGCTCGCGATGAGACTGCAGCTTAGATCATCGCCACGGATGAATTCTGAGATAAAGCAGTCGGGATTATCGTACGGGCTGCCCGGTTCACCTCGCTGCTGCTCGTTCAGCACGAGAACGTTCTCGGATGCGCAGCCATAGCGTGGCTTACTGATGTATGCTCGCGATCGCGTGCCGAACCACCCCACATCGTCCGCAGTGAAGATCCTCGGCACCACTATCCCGGCCGCACGCAAAAGCTCTGATGTTCTGAGCTTATCCGCGCAGACCTCAACAAAATCAGGAGGGCAACCTAAATTGACCGTTTTTGATTCTAGAAGCCGCGTTAGCCGGGCGAGTTCAACATCTGGCGCGATAACGATGCCCGCATCACAGCACGCTGCAAGTCGCTCCACGGCCGCCGCAAAATCACGCTCGGCCGACGGATAAATAACTTCGTGACCCAGCCGCTCGAAGCCACGCTTGAGCGTGAGGAGCATCGCGTTCCCTTCTAGTAACAACGAGGAGTTCTTCCCGGCACCTCCGCCGACGGCATACTCGGCGACCAGAATTCTCATCCGCTTTAGCTCTGCACCGATGTAAGCGTCTTCTCGTGCTCGACGAGCTTGGCCAGGGCGAGGAGCACATTAAGGAAATAGTCGTTCTGCAACGATTTCCCCAAAGCCTCTTCCCAGCTCTTTTTCACCTCGTTGAATCGCTTGAGCGTTATCTCCGAGAGTTTCCCGAGGTTGGAGCCATAAACCAATGCCTCTGCTTTCACGGCTTTTTTCACGGGCTCTTCTTCCGCCTTCGCCGCTGCTCGCTTCTCCCGTCGCATGCCCGCGATGGTGAAGCCCATAGCATTGATCGCCCGTGTCACTGAGGAACGTTTAATCGGGCTCTCGCGGCTTTTGTTCTCCTCCGCGAGTATCTCATCGACCGTAATCGTCCCGGCCGCGATCCGATCATGATACTTCAGGAGCCAGCCTGGCCCTTTCTCGCTCTTTGCTGTGGTGCCCTGCTCTTCAGGTTGTCCTGTTTCACGCACTTCCGCCTCTTCCGATGCGTTCCGCTGCTGCAGCTGACTCGTTGGGTAACCGAGAGCGTTGATCGCCCGTGTCACGGAGGAACGTTTAATCGGGCTCTCGCGGCTTTTGTTCTCCTCCGCGAGTATCTCATCGACCGTAATCGTCCCGGCCATTATCCGGTCATGGTATTTCTGGAGCCAACCAGGTCCCTTCGGTGTCGCTGCAGGGGTATCTTCTCGTTTAGTGGTTTTCTCCTCCACTTCCAGTTCGTCTTTCTCTTCGTTATTCATGTCACCAGCTGAATGTACCATAGCATTCACTACTCGTTTCACCGTCGCGATCTTGATCGGCACGTTCCGCCGTTCGTTCTCCTCCGCGAGAATCTGCTCAGCGGTAATCGTGCCGTCCTCGATTCGATCACGGTACCGCTGTACCCATGCGGGCGCCTTTTCTACTGCACTCAGATCGTCAGCCATCTCTCCAGCCTCAATCAGACCGGTCGATCGCTCAACCCCTTTCGTTCGCCCTCGCAAGCCGGTAATCGGCAGCCCCATGGCATTGATCGCCCTCGTGACCGAGGATATTTTAATAGGAGTCTCGCGGAGTTTGTTCTCCTCCGCAAGTATCTGCTCAACGGTAATCGTCCCAGCCTCAATCCCTTCTTTATACTTTAAAATCCAACTCGGCGGCCGCTCTATCCTGCCCATTTCTTCTCCTTCCAGTCTCAAAGATATTTATGCTTCTTATCTAAATAAGCTAAATTAAACACGAGCATAAAAGAGCGAAAGGTGGTGAGGAGAAATTCCCTGCGGTAAGAAGCGAAAGATACAGAAGATGCGGAAACACAAGTTGAAGAAGCGCCGAAAGAAGATGAGGTACAAGAAATAGTCCGCGCAACCGCCGCTGTTTCACGATCGGCTTTTTCACTGCCTTTTTTTCAGCATGCTGTTGGAATCTCCAGGTACTCGGATTTGGCGCACCCAACGATCTTTTTCAGGGGCTCCTTGAGGTGGGCGTGTCTTTCCTATCCTCGTGCTTCCATCCGTATCAAGCGTGGTTAGGACGTCGCGTTCGCTCTCCCTTCCGTATATTTATGTAGAGCGGAGACTTATACAGTGTAACCCTGTCATCACAGTCAAGGGAACAAAAGAGCGCGAAAAGGGGTAAAGGAGGCGTTACCAAAATCATGAAAGAACTGACCGAGGTACGGATGTTGAAAGAAGGGAAGTATGTCATTATTGATGATGAGCCCTGTACGATCATGAGCATAACAACGTCGAAGCCAGGGAAGCATGGCGCGGCAAAGGCGAGATTGGAGGGTATTGGTGTCTTTGACTCGCAAAAACGGACTGCAGTCCAGCCGGTGACTGCGAAGATCTACGTGCCGATCATTGAGCGAAAAAGCGGCCAGGTGCTTGCTGTTATGGGCACCACGGCACAGATTATGGACCTGGAAGACTTCTCCACGATTGAAATAAAGATGTCGGAAGAGATGATGGACCGGATCGAACCAGGCAAAGAGATACCCTTTTTACAGTACGAGGGGAAATACAAGTTAGTGTAACGGGAAGAGGTGTGCAAACGGGATGGTCGAGAAGAAGCTTGTGGGAAAGATAACGCATTACTTCTCGCGAATTGGCGTTGCTGTGGTCGAGCTGAGCGATCGCATCTCGGTCGGTGATCAGATAGTGATCGAAGGTGCCACGACCGCATTTGAACAGGTGGTTGATTCGATGGAGATCGAGAACAAGAAGGTGGAGACAGCAGCGGCAGGAGAAGCTGTCGGACTGAAAGTGGCGGGTACGGTTCGATCTCACGATATGGTTTATCGCGTGATCAAAACGGAATGATGACCAATCAGAACGAACGTGGACAGCTATCAGTTCGCGATATCATGGTCAAGGATGTCGCGTACGTAACAGTCCCGGGAACAAGAGAGGATGTTTTGGAGCTCTTCAAGGAGAAATTCGTCTCCGGTGTGCCGGTCGTAAAAGATGGCAAAGTAGTTGGCGTCGTTACGCGCCAGGATCTGCTCCGGAAGCCAAATGAAGAGCAAGTAGCCCTGCTCATGACGCGTGATCCGGTGGTTATCAGTCCAGAGATAAGCCTCGCTGAGGCGGCGAAGGTGATACAGAGTCGAGGCATCCGTCGCTTACCGGTGGTCGAGGGGCACAAGCTCGTCGGGCTCGTGACGGTTGCTGATTTCATCCGTGAGATCGCGACCTGGGACGACAGGACACCCATAGCAGGGTTCATAAGGGAAAAGACGCTCGCACTCTGGGATGAGATGCCGCTGAACGTCGCCGGCCGAATCATGGAGCTGGCGAAGGTAAAAGCAGTGCCGGTGCTCAATGCAGAGCTGGATATAGTGGGCCTCATCACCGACCAGGATTTGATCTCTGCGGCGATAATCGAGGATCGTGTGGATCGTTCTGACCTCTCTCTGGGTTCAGATGAAAGCGAGTGGTCATTAGACGGCATGCGTGATACTATGACGCTCTACTATAGCGTCTCACGGATACGATTGCCGCAGAAGCTGGTCAGGGAAGTGATGGTGCGGGATGTGGTGACCGCGACGCGCAATTACGGCGTGAGCGCATGCGCGCAGAAGATGGCCAAGGGACGGTTCGATCAGCTGCCGGTGATCTCAGCTCGTGGGAAATTGATTGGCATGCTCCTCGATCGAGATCTCCTGCATATCCTGAGCTAGCTAATCGAGTCGTGGTGATGTACGTTCTGATCGCCCTTTTCAAACAGAGCGAATCGCGATATCAGCTGAGCGAGGACGAGAAGTTCTATGCACTGAGCTGCTCCGATCTCTTAAGCGTGATACCAGCAGTAATCGAGGGCGTTCCTGCGATGCATGACTTCTTCTGGGACAAGATCCCGGTGCGCACCTATGAGCGTCAAATGCAGACCGGTAGCGTCGCGGCTCGACGTGCGCTGCAAGAAGCAAACGGACTGAAAGCGCCCGAGCGGTTCCGCGCAATGCACGAGCATCTCGTCCAGGGGCTACGATACTTTGACGATTCTTATGCAGCAGCCCTGGCGTATCCCGCAGAACATCTGCGAACGCATATAGCAAAGGCGATCGAATTAGCACTCCTCGGTGCTGCTGAACTCCGCGAAGCGAGAGCGGCGTGGGTGCAGCTCGAGCGATCCACAAGTGGCGAATAGCCGTGGGGTTTCAGCGCACGTGCTTCTGCGCAGAACGGGTTATGAAATGGGGCTTACACTATTTAGAATGGATTCTCTTGTGTTTTTTAAGGTAAAGGGGCAATTGGACAGGTAAGATATGGTGAGCGCAGAAAAGGAAGGGAAGAAGGATGAGACTGCAGAACTCGCGCGACGGCGTGGCTTCATCTGGCAGGCCTTTGAGATCTACGGTGGTGTCGCGGGTTTCTACGATTACGGGCCGTTGGGCGCGGCGTTGAAACGGCGCGTGGAGGCGAAGTGGCGCGAATTTTACCGCCGTGAGGGCTTTTACGAGATCGAGACAACGACGATCGCCCCGAGACCGGTATTTGAGTCTTCCGGGCACCTGGAATGCTTCACCGATCCCGCAGTAGTCTGCAAGCGTTGCAAGAGCGTCTTCAGGGTGGATGAGCACGTCTACGTCGGTGCGATGTGCCCTGAATGTGGCGGCGCGCTGGAACCATCGGGTGAGTTCCAGTTGATGTTCCAGACGCGGATCGGCGTGACGAGAGAGGGCGCCGATGCGCAGGCACTGAGGAAGAGCGAGGGCTATTTGAGGCCTGAAACGGCGCAGGGGATGTTCATCAATTTCCAGCGGTTGCTGAAGTTCAATCGCGATAAGCTACCGCTTGGGATACTGCAGATCGGGAAGGCGTATCGGAACGAGATCTCGCCGCGGCAGAGCCTTATCCGGCTTCGCGAGTTCACGATGGCCGAGGTGGAGCTCTTTGTGGATCCGTCTGAGAAGAACCGTCATCCACGCTTTGCCGAGGTCAAGGACCGGATAGTGCCGTTCGTGCCCAATGAGGGCGAGCCGGTAGAAACGAGTATTGGCAACGCAGTAAGCACGGGGATCATCGCGAACGAGTATCTGGGTTATCATATCGGGCGAGTTGACGAGTTCCTGGGGAGCATAGGGCTTCCGCATGATCGAGTGCACTTCAGGCAGCACGAGAAGGATGAAATGGCGCATTACGCCATGGATTGCTGGGACGCAGAGTTCTTGAGTGAGAAATACGGGTGGATGGAGATCGTTGGCATCGCGGACCGCGGGGACTATGATCTCTCGGCACATGCCGCATCCCTGAATATCGATCTCCATGTGCGTACCGAGACCGGGAAAGTTGTTCCGCACGTTATCGAGCCCTCATTTGGGCTCGATCGTATCATTTACGCGCTGCTGGAGAGCGCGTTTTATGAGGAGCAGCTGGAGAAGGAAACGAGGCGGGTGCTGCGATTCAAGAGCGATGTCGCACCGATTCAGGTGGCGGTGTTCCCGCTGTTGAACCGGGATGAGCTGAAGAGCAAGGCCCAGGAGGTCTTTGAGTTATTGCGGAACGCCTCCTTCTTCGTCGAATATGATAGTGCCGGGAGTATCGGGAAGCGGTACCGCCGCCAGGACGAGATCGGCACGCCGTACTGCGTCACGATCGATTACGATACCCTGGAGGATGCGACGGTGACGGTGCGGCAACGCGACTCGATGCAGCAGGTGCGGGTGCCGATACAGGACTTGAAGACGGCACTGGTATAACGCCCCTTTTCTCCGTTCACGTCGTTCGTAGAGCGCGTGAGGCGGGGTCGGTAATGACGTACATTTATATACTCTTACGTACATTGATGAGCATCGAGGTGATAAGATGAGCATAAAAGAGAAGGTGATACTCGACGAAGAAGATATCCCGAAGGCCTGGTACAATATCCAGGCAGACATGAAAGAGATCCCGGAGCCGCCACTCAATCCGATGACCATGGAGCCCGCAAAGCCCGAGGATTTCAAGCCGATCTTCCCCATGGAGATCGTTCGACAGGAGATGAGCAGGGACCGGTGGATCACGATACCTGATGCGGTGCGCGAGGTGTTACGGCTCTGGAGGCCGTCACCGCTCTTCCGGGCGACGCGACTCGAGCAGAAGCTGAAGACGCCCGCACGGATCTACTACAAATGGGAAGGCGTCAGCCCGCCCGGGAGCCATAAGCCGAATACCGCGGTCGCGCAGGCCTATTACAACATGCAGGAAGGCGTTGAGCGATTGGCGACGGAGACGGGCGCCGGTCAGTGGGGCTCAGCACTCTCATTCGGCGCAATGCTCTTCGACCTTAAGGCTACGGTCTATATGGTTGCCGCAAGTTACGACCAGAAACCGTACCGGCGGATCATGATGGAGACCTGGAATGGTGAGGTCTACCGCAGTCCGAGCAAGAACACGCAGTATGGGCGCAAAGTGCTGGCCGAGAACCCTGATACGACCGGGAGCCTTGGCATTGCGATCTCGGAAGCAGTCGAAGATGCAGCGACGCACGATAACGTGAACTACGCTATTGGCTCAGTGCTCAACCATGTCTGCCTCCATCAAACCGTGATTGGCTTAGAAGCGAAGCAGGCGTTTGAGCAGATCGGCGACTATCCGGATTTTATCTGTGGTAATGTCGGCGGCGGCAGCAACTTCAGTGGGGCGACTTTCCCGTTCGTGGCCGATAAGATCACGGGAAAGAAGCCGGACCTCAGGATCGTTGCCTGTGAGCCTATGTCCTGTCCGACGCTCACGAAAGGCCTGTACCTCTACGATTACGGTGACACTGCAGGCATGGCACCGATCTTGAAGATGTACACGCTGGGGCATACGTTCATCCCGCCACCGATTCACGCCGGGGGGCTGCGGTATCACGGCGACGCGCCGTTACTGTGCAAGTTAGTGAAAGATGGCTTCATTGGCGCGGCTGCATATCATCAGACCGAGGTCTTTAAGGCGGCAAAGTTGTTTGCTGAGACTGAAGGGCATATTATCGCACCGGAATCGGCACACGAGGTAAAAGCAGTGATCGATGAGGCACTGCGCTGCAAGGCGGAAGGTAAAGAAGAGGTGATCTTCTTCAACAACAGCGGACACGGGCATTTCGACTTGAGTGCGTATGACGCGTTCCTCAGTGGCAGACTCGTGGACTACGAGTATCCCGCGGATCTGGTGAAACAGGCGCTGGAGCACCTACCGAAGATCACGTAATAAGTAAGTGGATGGATAAGCGAATTTTAACGAACAGTGTGCGGAGGGTGGATGTACCATTCACCCCTCTCGAACTTTTTTCTAAGCTCCGAGGCGTTTTTGACAAGAGCTTTCTGCTCGAATCGGTCGAGGGCCGGGAAAAGATCGCGCGATATTCGTTCATCGGCTTCGACCCGCTTCTGGAATTCAAGGCCAGAGGACGGCACGTGGAGCTGAACGGAGATCGGTACACCGTGGAGAATCCGTATGTCGAGATGGCGCAGATACTCAATTCGTTCGACTGCGGGCGGGTGGGTACCTTGCCCTTCTCGGGTGGACTGGTCGGCTTCTTCTCGTACGACATTGTGCGGTTCTTCGAGCAGCTGCCCTCAACCTCCCCTGACTCACTGGGCTGTCCTGATGCACATTTCATCATTCCCACGCATCTGCTCTGCTTCGATCATCTCAACCAGGACGTGATTCTCGTCTCATATAAGAAGAATAAGATCGATCTGGAAGGTCTCGTGCAGAGTGGACCTGACCGTAGTACCATTGAGGACTTTTCCGTATCCTCTGTTCATTCTGAGATGGGACGTGCGGACTTTGAAACGGGCGTGGTGAAAGCGAAGGAGTATATTAAGGAAGGCGATATCTTCCAGGCGGTTCTTTCACGCCGGGTGGAAGCTGATTATACCGGCGACCCGTTGTCCTTTTATCGGAATCTCAGGGCAACGAATCCCTCACCCTACCTGTTCTATCTGGACTTTGATAATGTTGTTGTGGGCTCATCTCCCGAGATGCTCGTGCGGTTACGGGATGATATCGTGACCCTGCGGCCCCTCGCGGGCACGAGACGCCGTGGCAGAACGAGGGAGGAAGATGAACTCCTGAAAGTTGATATGCTCCTCGACGAGAAGGAGCGGGCCGAGCACGTCATGCTGGTAGACCTCGGGAGGAACGATCTTGGCCGGATAGCGCGACCGGGCAGCGTCGAGGTAACGGAGCTCATGGAGATCGAGAAGTACTCACACGTCCAGCACATCGTCTCGAATATCACGGCCGAGCTGGATACAGGCAAGGATGGGTTCGATGTCTTTCGCAGCTCGTTCCCCGCCGGAACCGTGACGGGAGCGCCCAAGATACGGGCGATGGAGATCATTGAAGAGCTCGAGAAGAGCAGACGAGGCATCTATGCAGGTGCTGTCGGCTATTTCGACTTCTCCGGCAACCTCGATTTCGCGATCAGCATCAGGTCAATGTTTACGGTCGGTGACCGGGCTTATTTCCAGGCCGGTGCGGGTATCGTCGCTGATTCGGTACCTGAGCGCGAGTTTGCGGAAACCGAGAACAAGTTGGGGGCATTGATCACCACAGCGGAAGGAACTAAAAATGCGCGTGCTGGTAATTGATAACTACGATTCCTTCGTGTACAACCTCGTGCAGTACGCAGGAGAGCGTGGCGCGGAGGTGATAGTGCGGCGGAACGATGCTGATCTGGACGAGTTAAAGGATATTGGTGCAGATCGGATCATTATCTCGCCGGGTCCGGGGAGACCTGAGGCAGCAGGCGTATCTGCCGCCGTGGTGCGCGCCTTCGGGGCCACCATACCGCTCCTCGGCGTTTGCCTCGGGCATCAGGTGATCGGCGCGGTATTTGGCGCGCACATCGGGTATGCACGCAGCATTATGCACGGTAAGGTCTCGCTCATCTACCATGACGCACAGGGGGTCTATACGGGGCTCAAGAATCCGATTCATGCAACCCGCTATCATTCCCTCGTCGTTTCTGAGGATGCGCTGCCGGCATGCCTGCAGATCTCCGCGCGAGCCGGAGACGGGGAGATCATGGGGATACGGCACCGGAACTATCCGATAGAAGGTGTCCAGTTCCATCCTGAGTCTATTCTGACCGACGAAGGCAGACAGCTCGTGGAGAATTTCTTACAGGAATGATAAAAGAAGCGATCGCGAAAGTGGTGGAGGGGTACGATCTCACCGCGGAAGAAGCCGGTCGGGTCATGGAAGAGCTTATGAGTGGCGAGGCGACAGGAATCCAGATCGGGTCGCTGTTGACAGCGCTGCGGATGAAAGGCGAGACCGTCGAGGAGATCGTTTCCTTCGTTCAGGTAATGCGACAGCATGCAGCACTTATCCATCCCCGGGTGAACGGTATACTGGTGGATACCTGCGGAACCGGCGGCGATCAGCTCAAAACCTTTAATATCAGCACCGTTGCAGCCGTTGTCGCAGCGGGTGCCGGCCTGGTGGTTGCGAAGCATGGCAATCGCGCAGTTTCTTCGAAGGCCGGCTCGGCGGATGTGCTCGAAGCGCTTGGCCTCAACATAACACTGGAGCCTGAGCAGGTCTGCGCGTGCATCGAAACCCTTGGAATCGGCTTCATGTTCGCGCCGATGTTCCATCCGGCGATGAAATACGCGCTGGGGCCGCGGCGCGAGATAGGGGTGCGAACGGTATTTAACGTGCTGGGGCCGCTGGCCAATCCGGCGCAGGTGCAGGCACAGGTGGTGGGTGTGTATGACACCCGGCTGGTAGAGAAACTTGCGCACGTCCTTTCCGGATTAGGGGTGCAGCACGCACTCGTTGCTCACGGCATAGACGGTCTGGATGAGATCTCGTTACTGGGCGAGACGAGACTGGCTGAGCTGCGAGACGGGAAGGTCAGCACATACAGCATCGTGCCGGAGGATTTTGGGCTCAGGCGCGCTTCGGCACGTGAGCTCGAGGGCGGGAGTGCGGACGTAAATGCACGTATCGCTGTGGCGATCTTGCAGGGTCAGAAGGGCGCAAAGCGGGACGCGGTAGTGCTCAATGCGGCGGCTGCGCTCCTCGTGGGCGGGCTGGTCACTGATTTGAAGGACGGTTTAGAGCTCGCAGCACGCTCCATCGACTCGGGCGAGGCGTACCGGAAGCTGACCGAGCTAGTACGATTTACCGGTGGGCGGTTAGGTAATGACCGGACTCATTGACGAGCTCGTCGGGAGCACGAGACGGGCTTTAGAACGCCGGAAACGCGACCCCCTTCCGGAACGGGATCACACGATGCGCAGCTTATCAGCGGCGATCAGGCGCGTGGATAAAGCGATCATTGCGGAAATCAAGCCACGGTCGCCAGTCGCCGGAGATCTTTTAGGATCGAGGGACGCGCTCGCGATTGCCCGTGACTATGAGGCGGGCGGTGCAATAGCACTCTCCGTGCTCGTTGCTCCCGCATTTGGTGGCGCGGTGGAGACCGTCTCTGGTGTGAAGGGAGCGGTAACCGTTCCGGTGCTTTACAAGGACTTTATCATTGATGAATTTCAAATTTCTGAGGGTTTCAGCTACGGCGCTGACGCGGTATTACTCATTGCGGGTATCTCGCCCGTTGAGCGGCTCATGAACCTGGTGGACGATCTGGGTATGGAAGCGATCGTCGAATGTCGCACCGCGGAGGATATAGAGCGGGCGATAGCAGTAGGTGCTGAGCTTGTGGGGATTAACAATCGTGATCTGAGCACATTAACGGTGGATCTCGAGACCACTGCACGACTCGCGGAATTGGTACCCGGGAATATTCTGGTAATCAGCGAGTCGGGCGTGAAGACCCCGTTTGATGCGAGCTATTTATTTGACTGTGGTGCGGACGCGCTCCTCATTGGCACTGCAGTGATGGAAGCGCCGAATCCGAAGGAGTTTATTCAGCTATGCATGAAGTAAACGTGAAGATTTGCGGGATTACGAATACGGATGATGCGCGTCTCGTGCTGGAGAGCGGCGCTGATATGCTCGGCATGATTGTGGATGTGCCCGTTGCGAGTCCGCGGAAGATACCGCTGTGCACGGCGGTTGAGATCGCGCACTCGTTAAACGGGGAGATTGATCTCGTTGCGGTTTTGATGCCGCATACCGTCCATGAAATTGAGCGAATCGTGCGGCAGCTCGAGCCTTTTGCCGTACAGCTGCACGGCTTCGAGTCCAACGATTTTCTCCATGCCGTCCGGGATGCAGTTCCGGGTGTTCGAATAATCAAAACCGTTCATGTTGATGAGTCCGGAACGATTCACGGTGGGCTGCCTGAACAGGAATATCTCGATTTCATACTGCTCGATACCGTTTCGCACCAGCTCGGTGGGACGGGCAAGACGCACAACTGGGCGACAAGCGCGAGGCTGGTTGAACTGAGCACCGTGCCCGTGCTGCTCTCCGGCGGCTTGAGCCCTTCAACGGTGTGTGACGCGATACGAGCGGTGAAGCCGTATGGTGTCGATGTAGCAAGCGGCGTGGAATCGTCACCGGGCCGGAAGAGCAAGGAGAAGATCGAGCGATTTGTGAGGAATGCGCGATGTATGTAGGTGGTTATCCAAAAGCGGGTAAATTCGGCGAGTA
>JAFGKP010000068.1 GCA_016928455.1 Methanomicrobia archaeon | reverse complement strand
GTGCGCAGCATCTCGGACGTGGCCGCGCGCGTATTCTCAGCACTGGCCGCAAAGAGCATTGATATTATTATGATCAGCCAGGGCTCCTCTGAGATGACCATCTCGCTCGTTATCGGCACTGCGCAGCTCGATCGCGCCATGGGCGCGATACGCGGCATCAATGCTGAAGGCACGGTCATTCGCGATTGCACGGTGAACAGCAACGTCAGTACGATGGGCGTGGTCGGAGCGGGTATGGTGGGCATACCGGGCGTTGCGGGCAAGGTCTTCGCTGCGCTGGGGAACGAAGGAATCAGCGTGATTATGATCTCTCAGGGCAGTTCGGAGTTCAATATCTCGTTCGTGGTGAAGAAGGAGGATGCACACCGGGCCGCGCAAGCGATACACGACGTCTTTGAAATGGGCGCGTAAGATACGGCAGTCACGTGCGTGTATGAGTTTCTAGCTGTCAGACCAACGAAGCCCTCTAGCGCATCATAATAGCGTTTTAAGCGATCTCAGTGATTTTCTTCTGGTTGTAGCGGCGTGTGCCAGCGGGGGAAAATGAAACCCAAACCTTTAATACTTACCAGTCCTTAGTAAAAACCATGCCGAAACCAGAGCAGATCCCCATTCAGCGATCACTCAGTTACGGGGAATTATCGAGGCGAATTAGAGATTTAGAACGGGAGACGAAGCTCCTGGACCGACTGCGGTTCATCAAGCACCGGTACGATGGCATGAGTGTGGAGGGGGCTGCACGGCGTGTGGGCGTGGCGAAATGTGTGGGCTACGACTGGCAGCGGCGCTGGAACGAGTCGGGATATGATGGGCTCTTCCCCCGCTATGCAGGTGGCAGACCGTCAAAGCTGACGCCCGAGCAGAAGGAGCAGCTCAAATCGCTGGTCGCGCAGAAAGAGCTCTGGACGACCCGTGAGGTGAGAGCGCTTATACTCCGCGAGTTCGGCGTGGAGTACACGCTGAAGCAGATACGCATCATGTTGCGAGAATTAGGGACTCACTATGGTAGACCGCAGGTCTCTGCGAGTTCTAAAATGGAAGGTTATGCTCAATGGCAGCCAGTACCGTAATGAACGAGGATTCTGGCTCGCCGGAGCCGCATTTACCGCTCTTTCGCGCACCCCGTGTGAGCGATGGCGCGAAGATCCATGATCTGGTCAGGAACTCAGCACCGCTGGACGTGAATTCGCGCTACTGCTATCTCTTATTGTGCCGTTATTTTGACCAAACCTGCGTGGTCGCCGAGGAGGACAAGGAGATCATCGGGTTCATATCCGGATTCCGTCCACCACGCAGTGAGGACGTCTTCTTTGTCTGGCAGGTTGCGGTCGATCGTCGGAACCGGAGACGCGGGCTCGGTAAACGGTTGTTGCAGGAGCTCTTGCACCGCCCCGAAAGCAGGGGGGTTCAATTCCTGGAGACGACGGTTACCCCATCAAATGAGGCTTCACGAGTGCTCTTTCAGTCCATTGCTCGGGATCTCGATGCACCGTGCGAGGAATCGGTCTGCTTCTCGCCGGCGGACTTTGGACTGGAAGCGCACGAAGCGGAATATCTGGTTCGCATCGGACCGTTTAGCAGTGATAAAAAGGAGGTGATAAAAGATGAATGATATTAATGCTAGCAGCACGATTGAACGTCTTGAATCTAAGGTTCGCAGCTACTGCCGTGACTTCCCGGTGGTCTTCAACCGGGCACGCGGGGCAATCCTCGAAGATGAGGACGGGAACGAGTACATTGACTTCCTCGCTGGCGCGGGATCGCTCAATTACGGGCATAACAACCAGATCCTGAAGAACGAGCTTTTGCGCTATATAGCTGCGGACGGCATTGTACACGGTCTCGACATGTTCACGAAGGCGAAGCGAAGCTTCGTCGAGACCTTTGAGGCGCTGATACTGCGCCCACGACAGATGAGTTACAAACTGCAGTTTACGGGGCCCACGGGCACCAATGCTGTTGAAGCGGCCCTGAAGATCGCGCGTAAGGTAACAGGACGGCAAACCATCGTTTCGTTCACCAACGGTTTCCATGGCGTGACCCTGGGCTCTGTCGCCGCGACGGGCAACAGCCATTTCCGCGACGGCTGCGGGATACAGCCACAGGGCACCGCGTTCATGCCCTATGACGGCTACCTGGGTGATGGTGTGGACACGACCGAATATATCGAGAAGATGCTGACCGATATGAGCAGCGGCCTGGATCTTCCAGCTGCGATGATCGTAGAGACGGTACAGGGCGAAGGCGGAATCAACGTGGCCAGTTTTGAGTGGTTACGGGCACTGGAGCGGGTCTGCCGTGATCATGAGATCCTGCTGATCGTTGATGATATCCAGGTCGGGTGCGGACGCACGGGCACCTTCTTCAGCTTTGAAGAGGCGGGCATCTCACCGGATATCATTACGCTCTCGAAGTCGCTCAGTGGCTATGGTCTGCCCTTCTCGTTGGTGCTTCTGAAGCCGGAACTGGATCAGTGGAAGCCGGGCGAGCACAATGGCACCTTCCGCGGCAACAATCTCGCCTTCATCACCGCCACGGCCACCCTGGAGCACTACTGGCGTGACGAGAGCTTCACGCAGGAGGTGAAGCGGAAAGGGGAGATAATCAGAGCGTGTTTAGAACGGCTGGTCGCGGAAGATCAGGAGGGTATTCTGACTGCGCGCGGTCGCGGCATGGTGCAGGCCCTGGATTGTGGCAGTGGTGAATTGGCCGCTGCAATCACCGCTCGCGCATTTGAGAAGGGCTTGATCATCGAGACCTCGGGCTCAGAGGGACAGGTGATCAAGTGTCTCATGCCGCTGACCATTTCAGAGGAGCAGCTGACGGAGGGCTTGCAGATCCTCGATGCGAGCGTGCGCGAGGTGATGGGCCTTGCAGCCAGCAGAGCCTCGGGCGAGCAAGAGCTCGCGATAGGAGCGGTGACATGATCTTAAGGACCTTCCAGGATGCGGAACGAAGCGAGCGCCGTGTGGCAACCGCGAATTGGGAGAGTGTTCGGTTGTTGTTGCGAGACGACAACATGGGCTTCTCCTTCCACATCACCACCATCTATGCCGGCACTGAGACACCCATCTGGTATCAGAACCACCTGGAATCGGTGTATTGTATCGAGGGCGAGGGCGAGGTGGAAACGGTTGCGGACAAGAGGATCTATCCCATCAAGCCGGGCACGATGTACGTCCTTGACCAGCATGATAGACACCTTTTGCGGGCGAAGACGCCGCTGAAACTGGCCTGCGTCTTCAACCCACCGCTGCACGGCAACGAGGTCCACGACGAGAACGGTGTGTACCCGCTGGTAGCAGAGCAGATCGGAGACTGAACGCAGCCGCTTGCTCTTGGAAGCGCGCGACGCGGGAGAGGGTTATTTATCTTAGCACGTCCAAGTAATAACGAGCAGAGGAGAGTTATCAAGCAATAGGTCTAGCATGAGTGAATTGAAAAAAGAACCCGTCGATGAGCGTGGTATGGACGACGACCTGCTGGCTGGCGTCGAGTTCAAGACGACGGAAGATTTAGAAGTGCCGAAGTTGCTCATTGATCAGGT
>JAFGKP010000067.1 GCA_016928455.1 Methanomicrobia archaeon | reverse complement strand
CGCCAGGATCAGGATTCGAACCTGAGCGTCCCTAACGGGACAGTGACTCTCGAGGCCACCGCATTTGTCCACTCTGCCATCCTGGCCACCTTGCTCTTCACGCCCACTGCCGATTAAAAGATACCGAATCTTTCTTAATAAAGTCGCGCACACACACGCAGATTCGGTTAGTTAGAATATGGACAGAGCGCCGAGAGTAATCAGAGCGGCCAGCGTGGAGCGGACAAACGTACCGATGATCACCGCAAGGAACGTCATAAGCGACGGCATGCCGATGAGCCGGCCGACAATGGAGCCAACACCTGCACCGGTCCATTGGAGCGGGAAGATAACCAGCAGGACGACGCCGATGAAGCCGAGCCGGCTGGCCCACTTATATTTCTGGAGCGCTCGCTCGCCGCTATCATTCACGCGCTCAACGAGCTTGCCCAGGCCGGGTATCTTCTTCGCATAATCGAAGTTCCAGACGAGGAACAGAGCAAGGATTGCATCAGTCCAGACAATGAAGGCAATGAGCGGTACGGGAGGTATGCCCAGCCGCAGACCGGTTGGAACCACTGAAAGGGTTCCGAACAGCGGCACGAATGAATAGACACTGAAGACCGTCATATAGTTCCCGAACTCAGCAGGAACGACGAGCCAGAGGAAGAGTCCCGTTGCAACACCGAGCGCCCAGGGAATGAGGAATTTGGCCAATTTGATCTTATTCATGACCCTAACTTCACGAATACTGCCCCGCACGTTCATTTCGATCTCTTTGATCATCTATCTATCTATCACACTTGCTCCGGGCTGCATCAAGTCGCACAATCTTTAATATGGGCTGCAAGATATAAAGATGAAGGAACGTGAGATTGCGTATTGTATATGACAATGAGGCGCAAACGGGTTTTAAAAGCGACTGGGGCTTCTCCTGCATGATCGAGATGGGAGATCGGAACATTCTGTTCGATACCGGTTCGTCACGCGATATCCTGGCCTTCAATCTCCAGCAAGTAAACGTGGAGAGCGACGTATTCGATACCATTGTGCTCTCGCATGAGCACGGGGATCATACTGGTGGGCTTGACGCGGTGCTGCATCCCGGTATGAGGGTATTCGTCCCCAGCTCGTTCTCGAGTAACTTCAAGCGTGCAGTGGCACAGATTGCTGAAGTGATTGACGTCGCGCTCCCCCAGGAGATAGTTCCGGGCGTGTACACGACGGGTGAGCTCGGTGCATGGCAGAAGGAGCAATCGCTGGTGCTCGATACGCCAAACGGCATGGTGGTCGTTACCGGCTGTGCGCATCCGGGTTTGGAGACAATTCTGGGGGTTGCTGCGACCTTCGGTGGGCTTTACGGCGTCATCGGCGGTTTTCACAGCTTCGATAAACTGGAGCTGTTACGCGAACTAGACCTGATCGTGCCCTGCCATTGCACGGCTCACAAGCGCGAAATTCTGGAGCTGTATCCAGAAAAGACGAAACGGTGTGGAGCAGGCATGGTGCTGGAGCTGGGCTGAGATGCGGTACCTCTACGGGCCCGTAGCCTCGTGGCGGCTCGGCAGGTCACTGGGCGTGGATATTCTGAGCACTGCGGAGAAGACCTGCTCGTTCGAGTGCGTCTACTGCCAGCTCGGCCGCACGGTCACTAAAACAACGGATCGGAGGGTGTTCGTACCTACGGACGCGATCGAGCGCGAGCTTCAGGCGCTTGCACCGGTTATTGAGGAGACGGCAGACGTAATCACCTTTGCGGGCATGGGTGAGCCAACCCTGGGCGCGAACCTCGGGGAGGTGGTTGACGCTATTCGCAGACATACAAGGAAGCCGATCGCGATCCTTACGAATGCCGCATTGATGACTGATAAAACCGTCCGAGAGGAATTGAAGAAGTTGGACGTCGTCATTGCCAAATTGGATGCGCCCGACCAGGCGATGTTCGAAGCGGTGAACAGGCCGGTGAGCGCTGAAATCAAACTCGACGAGATCATAGCGGGGCTCAAAGAGTTCAGACGCGAGTACCGAGGTAGGCTCTGTCTGCAACTGATGTTCGTGGTGGCGAACAGAGCTTCAGGCGCGGAACTGGCGCGCAGTGCAGCGGAACTACAACCCGACGAGGTGCAACTGAACACCCCGTTACGACGGCCGTGTGGCGTGAAGCCGCTCCCGGGCGAGGAGATGAAGCAGATCGAAAAGCAGTTTGAGCAGTTAAAACCAGAGATTGAGGTTATATCGGTTTACGAGCGGATGAAGCTGGACGTATGGGCGATTGATAAGGGGGCAGTGATCAGGAGGCGCGGTGCCGGCGATTAAGCGTCTGACTGCGTGCTTTGATAGCTATGTTAGAACAGAGAGCGATGATGAGTCCATAATAATTTCATAGTGCACTGTTCACTGTGCTTTTTGACGTGTTTAGAAGAGATTAAAAGGTATCGTTGATGAATAGAGCTGCTCTCGAATTACGGCAACCTCGGTATCTCGCTTGGTTTGAGACATCAATCATAAGAGTAAATTGGAGACGCTTTCATCTCTCCTTTATTAATACCACTCTCAGCAGAAAAAAGACAACCACGATGACGCATGCTGCGAAGCCTGCTTGCACCAACGAACGGTATTGATAGGTAAAGAGTGTGGAAATTGCGTCCAGTGCGAATATATAGAAGTGAAAGGTAGCAACCAGTAGTAAAAGAATCAGGATTACGAACACGCCAAATCTGAAATACTTAGAAATTTCTTCTGGAGTAAATCTCCCTTCTTCCTTTACCTTTTGTACATTCACTTCTCTTGTTTCTTCTTCTTTTTCCATCTTTCTTGCTCAAGCACCTCCTTTCCTTCTCTTTAGCAGCAAACTGAAGACGATAAAGGATGCAAAAGCTGCGGATAACGCTTCAAAACCCGGCTCTTCGGGTACTGGCGTAGGATAAGCCCGTGGCGGGGCGGTTGGAGCAGACATAAAATCAGTGATCTCTACCTCTGGTGAAATTTCAACAGTTTTTTCTTCCGCCGCTATTACTACTGTTCGGTTTACAAAAGGGCTCAAGAAAACCATCCCACTACTTTCTTTTATTATCCGTTCTGATTGCCATACTTGAACTTCAAACACGTAGTCCCGCCCATTTAGCACCTGTAGGTCACCATAACGTAGCGATGTGGTGCCTTCTTTCAGATAGCCTAAATCCAGCCACTTTCGGTCTGTAATCAACCTCGTTTCGTTATCCCGCGCCTTTATCAACGTTCGTAGATCACTGACGTCCTTCCCGAGATTGTCCACGTAGAGGGTGGTATTGATGACTGCATACTCTCTGTTCTTTTCACGATCTACTTCCACGGCGTCAACGTAAAAATCTATTTCCCGTATAGCGATCTGAGCGACCGATGGTGGTTCTAAGCGCGACAATTTAGCGATAGACCGTTTACCGCGCAGTACGCCTTCGCCGTCCTCAAAAATAACAATCTCGAACGTGTAATCATTTCTCTTCGTGAGCGTCAAGTAAGTAGTTGCTGATATTGTCTCGCCCGCATTTATCACGCCCACTTCAGTCGTGTTAGAGGTGATAAGCAGATTTGTATTCGTATCGTATGCCTTTACCAGCAGCTCTATCTCGCCCGATTTCGCCTCTCCACTGTTATCCAGATAAGTCATTATGGTGAGCGTCGCGTCGGCAATGCCTCGCGCTTCAGCGGCTATGTCTAAATCGGTAAGTGCTATCTCGGCCTGCTCGTGAGAACGCAAGCCTCCACCAATGGTTGCGACTAGTATAACAAGCACGAAGAACACCAATACTACCGCAATGACTGCAATCATCAGGTTTTTACCAGGGCCTACGTTCGAGCGCATATCAAAACCTCACCCACGCACAACAAAAAGGTTAACGGATATAAAACTTTTCGCGTAATTTGCAAAGAGAGAATTGGGCGCTGCGCTGGTTCGAAGCGATGAAGCGGATCGAGCAGCTGGTTGATGAGTTGAAACCCGGAATCAAGGTCCTATCAGTCTACGAGAAGATGAAGCCGGACGCAAGGCTGATCGATAAAGTGACTGTGATCAGGAAGAGAGGTGCGGCGGTGTAGCTTCGAGCGGTTATTTCCCTGATTCAGTACGTACAAGCAGTCCTCCTTCTGAAATGGATCACGTTCATGCTGTTTGGGGATGTGTTTCCCGACGGCACGGTCAAAATGGTCCCCCCCTACGCGTTCGCTTCGCTTCAACCCAGCTTTACAAGGGCAGCACACCACTGGCGAGGAACAGTGAAGAGAACAGGATCGCGACCATATTCATCGCCTTGATCAGCGGATTGATCGCCGGTCCCGCAGTGTCCTTGAACGGATCGCCGACCGTATCGCCAACGACCGCGGCCTTGTGCGCATCGCTGCCCTTGCCCCCGAGATAGCCGTCCTCGATCATCTTCTTCGCATTGTCCCAGGCCGCACCGCCGTTCGCCATCATCAACGCGAGCATCAAGCCCGAGATGATCACACCGATCAAAAGCCCGCCGAGTGCGATCGCGCCCAGAACGAGCCCGACCACCACCGGCACGACCACCGCGATCATACCGGGCACGATCATCTCCCGTAACGCCGCTGCGGTAACGATATCCACGCACTTGCCGTATTCCGGCTTCGCCGTGCCGTCCCAGATGCCCGGGATCTCCTTGAACTGCCGCCTCACCTCTTCGACGACCTTGAACGCGCCCTTGCCCACGGCTCGCATCATCACCGCACTGAAGATAAAGGGCAGCAGTCCGCCGATCAGCAGCCCGATGAGCACGAGCGGATTGAAGAGGCTGAAACTCTCTGGCGGTAAGTTCACCTTGTGCAGATAGTCCGAGAACAATGCTAATGCCGCAATCGCTGCGGATGCGATCGCATAGCCCTTCGTTACCGCCTTCGTCGTGTTACCAACAGCATCGAGCTTATCGGTCGTATCTCTTACGTTGGCCGGCAGGTCTGCCATCTCCGCGATGCCACCTGCATTGTCCGTGATCGGCCCGTAGGAATCGAGCGCAACCACGATCCCGGTCGCGGAGAGCATGGCAACCGCGGTGATCGAGATCCCGTAGAGACCCGCAGTCATCGAGCCTGTCACCACGAACGGCACGAGATACGCGACCAGAATACCGCTAACGATGATGATCAAGGGCCAACCGAGCGAGATCATGCCCACCGCAAGCCCGGTGATGAGGTTGGTGCCCGCGCCCGTTTTGCTCGCGTCCGCTATCGACCGTACGGGCGCATGATCCTGGGTATAATATTCGATCGCAACGACCATGAGCGCCATGATGAGAATCCCGATGACCGAGGCACCGAAGAGCGAGTACGCCGCTGCATTACTCCCGAACAGCGTGATGGTGATCGGGAAGAAGAGCATGACACTGAGTATCGCGGCGGTGAACACGCCCTTATACAGCGTGCGCATGATCTTCTCCTCTTTGCCCATCCGCACCGCGAAGACCGCGATGATCGAGGCGAAGATCGCAACTGCGCCTAGAATTAACGGGTACTCAATCACCGTCAACGCGCTTGCCACACCCGGGAAGATGCTGGACACATTACCCTCATTGACCATCAAGCCGCCGATGAGCATCGCCGCCAGCGCCGTCACCACGTAGGTCTCGAAGAGGTCCGCGCCCATGCCTGCGCAGT
>JAFGKP010000066.1 GCA_016928455.1 Methanomicrobia archaeon | reverse complement strand
TCCTCGGCGTCGCTATCGCCTCTGCGCTCTTCTTCTTCTTCGCCGTCGGTGCGGTCCTCAAGATCAGGAAACGGCGAGCACAGGTCGGTGGCGAGGAGCTCATCGGACGGATAACAAAGGCTGAGTCCATGATCACCGAGGATGAGGGCACCGTCAAACTGCGCGGAGAGATCTGGAACGCTCGCGCCGTAGCGGGAGAAATGATCCCCCGGGGCGTGAAGGTGGAGATCGTGGACCGCGATGGCTTGACCCTGCGGGTGAAACGCAAATAGGACTGAGCGATGCAGATCCTACTCGGCGCGCCGGTGTGGTATGGAAACCGACCCTTTTCCGAGACCTTACGAAAGCTCCAGCAACTCGACCTGGACTACATCGAGTTCTCCCTGGATTATCCGCTGCCCGATTCGATGTCGAATACAGAGCGAGAAGAGCTGCTGCGTTTGCTGGAGGACTATGGTATACGCATAGGCTTCCATTCACCGCTCGATACGCCCGTTGCACATCCACGCGACGATCTGGCAGAGGCTGGTCTGCGTATAGTGCGGAGCTGCATGGCCTTTTCAGCAACCTTCCATCCCCGGACACTCTACTACAATTTCCACCTGCCCGTTAAAATCCCTACTTACAAGCTCGAGGACGTTCGACCGCAGATACAGCAAAGGATGCTGGCATGCTGTGAAGCGTTGACGCAAGCGGCCATGGCGTTCAGCTTGACAGGTTGCGTTGAGAACGAATTAACGACCTGTGAGCGATCCGAGCTCCTGCATGACGCGCTCTCACACTTCTATCCCCGGTTACAGTTCACCCTGGACATCGGGCATGCAATAAAGGCTGAAGTGTATCATACCAAAACGAAGGAGCTGAAGAGCGGTGAGCACTTCATAGACTATCTCACGCGATGGGTGGATCGCTGCGGCCAGAAGCTACTGGTAACGCATGTGCATGACTGCGCGTGTGTCGGCTCGGTGCTCCAGGATCACCTCTCTCTCGGCAGAGGTACGCTTGATCTTGAACGGGTATTCAAGCTCCTGAAATCGACCTCGTGCAGATATCTGCTGATTGAGACGTTCTGGAAGAGCCGCAAGAAAGAAGCGATGGATTACGACGAGCTCAAAAGAAACGTTGAACTGGTACGCAGCTACTGGTGACTGCGTGGGCGACTTGCTTATTCGGACTGACTTCTTTCATTTTTATGAATGACCACGCTATCGTCTACCAGCAAAACACCGTACAGGCGGGTGGTCTGGCGAACGATGAGCGAGGTGGCGATCAGCGAAGGACTGAGCGAACGTGAAGTTGCGGCACCGAAAAAGGAGCGGACCTTCGTGATGATCAAGCCAGGTAGTATTGAGCGCGGCCTTGTCGGTACGGTCATTGAGCGATTCGAGCGAAAGGGCTTGACTATCGCCGCGTTGAAGCTGGTGCAACTCACGAAGCAGGTGGCGGAGACGCAGTATGCGGAGCACAAGGGTGAGGAATATTTCGATGCTTTGGTCGCCTACATGACCTCAGGCCCCACGATCGCTCTGATGCTCGAAGGCTTGAATGCCATCAACGTCGCACGTGAGACCGCGGGCAAAACAGACCCGCGTGAGGCTCAGCCTGGCACGATACGCGCGGATTTCGGGATCGATACGCGACATAATGTGGTGCATGCGTCCGATTCCGAAGCCGCGGCGAACCGCGAAATCGGCATTCACTTCCCTGAGCTGAGCTGAGCTCAGCTGAGTTCACGTGAGTGCTGCGGTACATTATCCCTTCTGATTCTGCCGAGCCGCATGCGGAGAGCGCTCACCCGCTTGTCACTCCTGAGTAACGGCAAAAGTCAGTGAAGACCCGTGCATTAGAGCGGCGCGGTCATCGGCGGAACGATCTTCAGGAGCGCGAAGAAGAAGAAGGTCGCCAGTGCGAGGACGGTCGCGTGCTTCAGACCGGCAATCACTTTCCCCTCGCCCATCTTCCCTGCTACCAGACCCGTGCAGACACCCTGAATGATCCCGCAATGGAAGAAGAGCATCTTCATCTTCTCAACATCCTTGATGGCCGTAAACATGCCCCCCATTCCCGTACCCTCTACGCGCGCCGAAGCCTCCACCATCATCGGAATAAAGGAGTGGTAGAGCACGAGCAAGACACCAAGGAAGACGAAGAAGATAGTGTAACAGATAATCACATAGACGCTCATATCCGAGATGCGTTCTTTCTCCAGGGTTCGTAATTCCATAACGTCATCTGCCGCCACCTTCAGAATCTCGCCCACATCGCCGCCCACCCGGTATCCTTCGATAATGATCGCTATTGAACGCTTAATGATTCGCGTGGGATACCGTCTGGCGAACATGCGTAACGCATCTTCGAACGAGATACCCCAGGTAAGATGGCAGACCAGTGTTCTGAGCCCGTCGGTCAGCACGCCGTAGTTCCCTTCCGCGGTCAGCGAGAAGGCATCGATCAAGGTGAGTCCCGCTCGTTTCGCCTGCGCGAGATCGCGCAGCAAGCCGGGGAATTCATTGTCCGCCTTCCGCTCACGCTTCTGCTCCACGTACAGGTATGCGGTTGGTGGGATTGCGGCGACCAGTGCTGCGAGGATGTATGCATCGGTCGGTGCCACAAACTCCCAGCCATAGAGATACGCAAGGAACATAAGACAGCCACCAATGGCACCCGAGATATACCCCAACCGCAAGGGATTTTCACGAAATACCCCGATTGGATCACGGAGTATCCGTAAAATTCGCGCCTCCTTCCGTCTGCGCTCCAGTGCTGTTAATAGCCGGTCTTCTGCCATAGTTTCTTTACTACTCCGATGATACCGTCCCGACGAGGAAGATAAAGCCCGCCGAGCCCAAGGGTATAACGAGATAAATGATCGCGGATAGGCCCTCGATCGAGGCACCTCCGAGAAAGACCAGAACCGAGAGCACCACCACGAGTAAGAGCGGGGCCGCGACCACCCCGATCACATAGAATTCCGCAAACAACTCGAGTGTCTGGATAAAATCTTGATAATGCTTCCTCCGCTCTTCCATATATTCCTGTGCCGTATTCACGAAATACGAGCCCATATCACCGCCCGAGAGCGTTGTGGTTACCGCACCCTGCAAGAATGCACGCATGTTTGAAGACGGCGTCGTGGCCACGAGCTTCTTGAGTGCCGTGATGAAATCGAAGCCGAGCAGTTCCACGTCACGCACCAGGAGCTTCAACTCCCTGCTCACCTCGCCGTACGTCTCCTCCGCGCCCGCGAGCTTCTTGAAGATCGAGAACGGATACACTCCGATCGAGGCCATCGCAGAGATGTAACTGATCGCGTACGGGAGATTCATGTCGATCTTGCCCTTGCGCTCCCACGCCTTGATGCTCGGATAGTAAAGAAAGCCCACGTAGGTTCCCAGGAAAGCGATCAGGGCGAGCATGAGACTCACCCCAAGGTCGAATTCGCTCAGGGTAAACTCGGCAAGCAACGAAAGGATCAGGTACCGGAGAAGGATATAGACCGAAACGGCAATGCCAGCCGCAATGAGCGAATAGACGATCGCCTGCGAGAGCCAGCGCTCGACGGGCATGAAGATGCGCGCTCTCAGGAGCTTGTCACGGAGCTTCTCATACTTATCGCGGCGCTTTATGAAGTAACCGCGAAATATACCCGTGGCAATGCCCCACGTTCGTGCTCCCTCGCTCTCGGCACTCATTGCTCTTCGGTTTCTCGCTCCGCCTCCTGGACTATCCACTTCTCCGTCCCTGCTGGATCAATACAGTAATCGAGTAACACCCGATTGAGCGATTGGAAGTCGTTCATCCCCCGCGCACTCATCGCCTCTAAAATCCGTCTTCTGCGTGAGAACTCCTCCACCAGTTGCTCCTCGGACATGTTCAGCTTCTCCATTATCTTAACGAATACCCGCGATTCACCGGTGAACTCGAACTCATCGGGCCGCCAGGTGAAGAGCTCGTTCGTCTTCAGCAGCTCATCCTCGAAATCGATCCCGGTGACCTCGATTATCTTGGTGCAGCGTCGCACGGCCCGCTCTTCCACCTTCACCTGGCGCTGGATCGCGATAATATCCAGGCTGTCAAGGAGCATGAGCGGAACATCAATAGGGTGTTTGGTCAATCGCTTGACCACCGTGGTCGCGGATTCCGCATGAATTGTGGACAGGGTAATGTGCCCGGTAGCCATAGCCTGAAAGAGCGTATGCGCCTCTACGCCGCGCACCTCACCTACGAGTACGTATTCCGGCCGCTGCCTGAGCGCGGTTCTGAGCAGGTCGTACATCTCGATGGCGTACCCCCCCTCTTCCACCTGCCGTGTCACCGCCGGGATCCAATTCTGGTGCAGCAAGTTGATCTCGCGGGTATCCTCGATCGAGACAATCTTGCACTCAGGCGGTATGAACATCGCGATCGCATTGAGCACCGTGGTCTTACCCGAGGCCGTGCCGCCGGCAATGAGGATATTCGCGCCATGCTCCACCGCCATCCAGAAATACGCCATCATCTCCATCGAGAACGTGCCATACTCTACGAGGTTGATCGGTGTAAATGGTGTCTCCCGGAACTTACGGATCGTGAAGGTCGAGCCGCGCGTCGTGACCTCACTCCCGATACTCAATTGCAATCGGTCTTTGGTGGGCAGTGAGGCATCCAGGAGTGGTCGCGCCATGGAGATGTGCCGCCCGGATCGCTGAGATAAGCGGTAGATCAGGGCGTCCAGTTCCTCTCGATTAAAGACGATATTCGTCTCGATAGAGCCGTAATTCCGATGGAAGACATAGAGCGGAATTTCCGGCCCGTCGGCGGAGATATCCTCCGCCATCTTGTCACGGATGAGTGGATCTAACTTCCCGTAGCCGATGAAGTCACGCGTGACATAGTACATAATCTTATCCATACTATCCGGATTGATGCTCCCTTCCACACCGAACTCCTTCAGCACGCGCTCTACGCGTTCCTTGAGGAACTCTGCCGGTTTCTGGAGCGCTGTAAGGCCCACATCCAGGGTCTCATAGAGATACGTCTTGATCTCTTTCAGCAGCTCGCGCTCACCTTCCGTGAGCTCCACCTCGTGAACGGCGTAAATGGGTGGATTGGTCGCTGTGATGTGCACATAGGCCCAGGGCTCATGTACCGGATAGGTCTCTAGATCGTCCACCGGTTCCACGCGTTCGCGCACTCCAACTTCCATGCCCGCTGCACGTTCTTCAGGAGAGGGAGCAAACGAGAGTGCATCGCTCTCCGCCCCGTTATTGCGCCCTTCAGTAGCAGAATCGGGCAGCAAGTCCTCACCCGGCTTTGATTCCACCGTCTCACCCTTTACCGCCGCGATTGCTGCCTTCAGTGTGATATTAGCGGCGCTCTTTTTCGCCCGGATACGCTCCAAAGTGGCTTGCGCTTCCTGCTCTTCCGACTGCAATTTCGCACGCGCATCAGCATCATTCTTCACCTCAGCCTTTTTGCGCTGTGTTTGTATCCGGGTAAGTATCCGCTGCTGTAGCTTTTCCGCTTTCTCGATTCCTTTTAATTCGCTCAAAGTGCGGAGCAACTGCTTCTTCGCAGCAGCCTCGTCTACGACTGCACCCGGTGCGTTCTCATTCTCCTTTGCCACGTCGGGCCTCATTTTCGTGACTGTGGATCTATCACTTACCATAGCGTCTGAGCAAGAGTATTTCCCGTACTTTGATGACGAGAATCACCATGACCACCGCCACGACACCGACTATGAGCCAGGTGAGCAGCCACGAGAGCCCTCTCCCGCCCTCTTCAGGCGCGGGTGTTGGTTCAGCAGTTGGTACTGGCGTGGCTGTGGGCGCTGGCGTGGGTGCAGGCGTTGGGGTCGCCGTTGCACTCGGTGCCGGCGTCACCACCGGCTCTGGATTCACCACGGAGATGGTAAAAGCGAAGAGCTTATTATGGGCAAATTTGCCTTCCACGAGTACATCGTCACCGATCGAGAGGTTCCTGAGCACCGCGTTATAGTCCACCGCCAGCTTGCCCGTGCCGTCGTCCAGCTCGAACTCCGTCTCACCTGCGGTGAGCACGATGCGGGTAACCGCCCCTTCCAGGCTGACCGATTGATCAAGGTAATATCCCGGGAACTCTTTGAGCTCCTGCACGGTCACCCGGGTGTAAATGAGGGAGAGATCCTCGATGACGCGATCCGCATAGATGAGACCGCGATCGCCAACCTTGCCGGCATAGATGCCCGTGACCAGCACGCGTTGCCCCTTGTAAAACTCGCTGAGCAGTCGCGGGTCACAACTGACGAAGACCTGATCCTCGAGCTCAAAATCGTCCGCCAGCGTGAGCACCCCGGTGCCTCCCGGCTCGAAGGTCTGAATCCCTTCGTCCACCTCCGGCGACGGCTCAAGGTTATTGGCAATCTCAATAACAACGCCCGAGACCGTCACTGCTCTCCCCACGTAGTTGTCGTTGAGGCTCGAGATCCTGAGCTCAGTCGCACCGGTGGTGCACGGAGCCAGCGAGAGCATAAGGACCAGCAGGATCAGCGCAGACGCCGCAAGGATTCCATTCTTCGTTCTCATTGCTCCCGTATCCTTTTATCGATCAAACCATATACCGTTTGCCCATAGGTAAGGCCCCACTATTATTAATAACATGAGGGTGCGATAGAAGATAGACAGCGAGAAATGAAGATGGCTATCCAAAAAGGTGTCGCGCGGTTCATGATCGTTGTGTTTCTCGCAGTGCTCGCGCTCGGTGTGTCCGTTGCGCCGGTGCATGCGGGCGTTAGTCCTGGGATGGGGCGGTATATTGGTGATTCGGTAAATGGCACCTACGCCTACATTGGCGAAACCAATCTGAAATTTGTCGACACCTCTGGCACGGTTATACCTGCAGGATATTTAGTGAGCGACTGGGAGGATAGTAACATCAATGTTCCATTCCCCAATAGAGGAACGATATTTGATTCTAAAAAAGAAGCCTATCGGCTTATCTCTGGATGGTACCGCGTTACGAATGTTCTGGGACAAGAGCAAGCTCGCGTCTATTTCGCGCCCGCGGAGGACATTTATGTGCTTAACCGCGTGCGTGGTGTCGAAGACTTCGGCTGGGTCACACGAGGCATTGAGATATCCTTTGAAATGATCTCGAATTTGGATTACATCAAGGGAACTCTTCCGAATTATATCACTTATAAACTTTTGGATCCTCGTGGTGTTCAAGTTTACGAGATTAATGGTGTTTCGCTCTACGAGATAGACGTGAGCGATGACGGGGACGACTCCGTCACGATTGACACCTCTGGACTGGAACGTGGTATGTACACGCTCAGCATTGTTACTGATCCAGATACCAATAACGGGCTCAACGCGGAAGGACCTGAGATCTCCTTCGAAGTGAGACGAACAGGCATCAGTATCACAGCAGATACGGAAGAAGGCACGGCGGAAGCGCCTAAAGAGACCGTGACCAATGACGTAACCTTCAAGGTGGAGACAACACCCGATACCCCTGTTGAGCTCAACGTGACGTGGGGGGCGGCGTCAAAAGTGACCTTCAAGAATGAATTTGGGCAGGATGTTGGCTCAAGCCTCGCGGGGACATCATCGATCGTGCTGGGGCGGGAAGGATCATTTGATAGGAAGGCATATTTTTCCGCATCTGGCTCCTACGAGATCACCGCTACGGAACTTCTGGTGAACACCACGGATAGTATTTTCGTGGAGATTGTGCCGTACGAAGTTGAATTAGACGCTGATAAGGATCCCCCCATCTATCATATAGGTGAGAACGTCGAGATTTCCTGCTCTGCAGACATTGCCGTAGGGGTGGGGAGTCTCACCCTGAAGATTAACGATGAAACGGTCGCGAGCGGTGAGTCAGTTGATGGTTTTGATTATACTTGGAATACCGAAGAGGAGATGCCTGATTCTTACGTAATTGAGCTGTGGGTACTCCCCTTCTCTGATCCAAAAACTGATCCTCCTGATGCCTCGATCACCGTGATACTGATCCGCGGTGGTCTCTTTGCACAGCCGAGTGCGAACTTTGTTGTCCCCGGCGATAAATTTACTATCAGCGGCATCGTCCCCGGGCGGGATACCGTGGAGATCCTGACGATCACACCGGATGGTGGGGGCGGTCGTGGTTTCGACCCCACGGACATCATCGAAGATACAGGAATACTCGATGCGCCTGGCCTCACCTACGAGACCACCGGTGTGGATACCGAGGGGGAATTCGAGACCGAGAAGATCGCCGTTCCGAGGGACATTGATCTCGGCACGTACCTGATCCTTGCATTGAACTATGGTCGAGATGGTGAGTGGGGGGATAGCGGAGAGAGTAACTTTTTGAGAGCAATCAGCACCAATTACGCCAATCCACTCGGCGTCAAGACGAGCGATCAAATCCTGGATATCGTGAAGGACACGACGATCGAAGCCCCGGGAACTGACGATCTGTTCGGGCTCACCACGATCAAGGTCGAGCAGGGCTTTGTCACCGTTGATGCGTTAGCGGACGTCCCGCTCGGCAGCGATAGTACCGTGACCGGGACGACCAACCGGCAGGTGGATACCGCGATCATCGTTACCATTGAGGGCGCGGACGAGCGTACGCCGAGCTTGAAGCCGCAGATCGCGGAGGTCGAGGAGAACGATAAGATCTACTATAACAGCTTTGAGGCTACCTTCAGTACCGAATCGGCGAATCTCGGTGAGTATATCGTGACCGTGGACGATAGCGATGGGCATACCGCCTCGACAACCCTTACTATCCTGCAGGCTGTGGAGCCCACGGTGAACGTGAGCGCGACGCGACCATCCCCCACGTCAGCGGGCGCGGAAGTGCGGGAGAGCGTTGTGGACACCCCGGCGCCCACACCGACGACACAACCCACCATGGCGCCGTCTGAACCGCCTGCGGTAGAGTCCGCCGCGGTGGGGCCTGGGTTTCTCTCACTCTGGATCGTCCTCATTATCCTCTGGTTCGTTATCGCTATTATTATCGCGGTGTGGGTCTACCGGGACGCGACTGAGCGCGGTCAGAACGGCGTTTTCTGGGTGATCATTATGCTCATCCTCAGCGTTGTGGGTTTGCTTATCTGGCTCGTCAGGCGACCGCGACCAAAGACAGAGGAGTAAGTGTAGGCAAGATCCCAGTCCGAGCGTCGCCTGCGTGAATGTTGCATCGGGAAGGCGAAACCAGAACTGATAAAGGGGAGAGCACGTGCTTCGCTCTCCTCTGGCATGCGGTCCGTTACGTAGAGTACACAGGCTCAGAGTATCAAGCAAGCGTGAGAAAAAAGGGGCGTGTGGTCTCGTCGATCACCGGATGGAAAGTATCGCGTCCAGAAGCCCGTCCATCTTCCCGGTCTTCGAGACGATGAACGCGGATTTCAGGATGTAGCTCTGCACGTCGTCCTTGTATGCCTCGATGATGTCCTCGCCCCGTTCTGATGCGGTGAGCACAATAACGGCAATATCCTTCAAATGCTCGTCAGCCTTTATCTGCTTCAGCACCTCCAGACCGTCAATCTCAGGCAGACGGAGATCCAGCAGGATGACATCAGGCTTCGGATAGGCCGTTTTCGAAGCATACGCACCGCGGTTGTAGAGGAAATCGAGCGCC
>JAFGKP010000065.1 GCA_016928455.1 Methanomicrobia archaeon | reverse complement strand
TCGAGTCAGGGGCTGCTCTACGGGTTCGAGATGCTCTATGCGCTCGCCGGCTGGCGCGTTCCCCTGGTGCTGGTCAACGTCTCACGAGGGTTATCCGCACCGATCACGCTTGAGCCAGACCATAACGACGTCCTCGCCGCGCGCGATTCCGGATTCTTGCAGCTACACTGCGAGACCTGCCAGGAGGTGCTGGATTCTATCCTGATGGCGTACCGGTTAGCTGAGGACGAGCGGGTGCTGCTGCCGATTATCGTCAATCTGGACGGGTTTTATCTCTCATTTACGCGTGAGCCCGTTGAGGTCCCGGACGTCGAGCTGGTAAAAACCTTTCTCCCGCACTACCGACCAAAACATGCGTTCTTCCGGGCGAGTAAACCGATGGCCCAGGGCGTCGCAGTTCTTGGTGGCTCGTATTATTCGTATTTCAAATATCAGATGCATCTGGCGAGTCGGAAGGCGTTGGAGGTTTATACCGAGGTCTGTGCCGATTTTGAAGCGACCTTCGGCCGTATGTACGGCATCATCGAGGGCTATCTCCTGGAGGATGCCGAACTCGTGCTCGTGATGACCAATTCCTTCTCTACGCTGGGGAAGGCTGCGGTCTCTGCTGCCCGCAAAAGGGGCATCAAGGCAGGGCTTGTGCGGATACGGCTCCTGCGACCGTTTCCCGATGCGATGATCAAGGACGCACTCAAGACTCGTAAGGCCGTGGCGGTCATTGACCAGAACATCAGCATCGGCAAGGGCGGCGTTCTGCATGCAGAAGTTGCCAGCTGCCTTTGTACTGTGCACCAGGGGCCGCTCGTGCTCTCATTCATCGGCGGGCTCGGCGGCAAGAATATCAGTCCCGAGGAGTTCGCGTTCATCTTCGATACGATGCGTGAGGCGGTTGATACCGGTAAGGTACTGCCAACCCCTTACCTCCTGTACACAGAAAAGGAATGGGACGAGATGAGGCGAGTGAAGGAGATCGCAGAAAAGGGATGAACGATAAGGAGCCCGAACAGATAAAATCGATCAAGCAGCTTCCGCGCGAAGAGGTACTCTTTCCGGGCACGCCTGCCTGTGCGGGCTGCGGTGGGATCTTAACACTCCGGTACTGTATGAAGGCACTGGGCACGAAAGTCGTTATCGTGAACGCGGCAGGCTGTTTCACACTCCTGCCTATCTACCCTTACAATCCGTTCCAGAGTTCCTGGTTGTACACCGCGATGGCGTGCGCCCCTGCTGCTGCGCAGGGAGTGCGAGACGCTCTCGACACGTTATTAGAAACCGGCAGACTCAAGCCGGAAGAGGACTTAAAGGTCGTGGTATTGACCGGTGACGGCGCTGCATACGATATAGGCCTTGCTTCGACCTCCGGGGCGATCTATCGCAACCTCGATTTCTATTATATCTGCTATGATAACGAGGCGTATGGCAATACCGGCTTCCAGTGGTCCGGAGCGACACCGTTCGCCTCCAGTACCGGAACAACTCCGTTCGGCGTTGGCGCCCGGAAACCCAAGAAGGACCTCTTTGCTATCTGGAACAGTCACAAGCCACCGTATCTTGCTACCATCTCGCCGTCACATCCCGTTGATCTCTTCAACAAGCTGAAGAAGGCCGAGCAGTACAGCGGTCCGAAACTCTTCATTGCTCTCTCGCCCTGCCCGCCCGGCTGGGGCATCGAGCCCTGCCGCGCCATTAAACTGGCGAAACTGGCCGTTGATACTGGTGTCTGGCCATTAAAAGAGGCCGTTTATGGTGAAGTAACCCATACGATCGTGCCGCCTAAATTGAAGCCGGTGGAAGAGTATCTCAAGGAACAGGGGCGGTTCGCTCATCTCTTCAAGCCCGTGCGGCAGGAAGAGACGCTGAAGAGGGTACAGGAGATCGTAGATGAGTACTGGAAGAGACATCAGCTTCTTCTTTAATCCGCAATCGATCGCTATCGTCGGGGCATCGCCGCGACCCGGCAAGCCGTCCCAGGTCATCATGGAAAACCTCAAGAGGATCGGTTATCCCGGGGCGGTCTATCTCGTCAATCCCAACTACGCATCCATTAACGGTGTCCGGTGCTATCGTTCACTGAGCGAGATTGAAGCGGTGATCGATGTGGCGATCTTTGTGCTGCCGGCACCGCTAGTCATGACAGTCCTGGAGCGCGCGAAGAATGTACGAGGCGCCATTATTGTGAGCGCAGGGTTCAAAGAGACCGGGTCTGCCGGAACGGCGTTGGAGGACGAGCTGAGCGCGCTGGGTGCAAGAAAGGGGATACGGATCATCGGCCCGAACTGCATGGGCATCTACGACGCGGTCTCCAGAATTGACACTTTCTTCACCCCGGAGGAGCGGGTAAAAAGACCCACTCGTGGCGGCGTCTCCGTACTCACGCAGAGCGGGTCGTTCGCCGAACTGATCATGGTTGAGTTGGTCTCACAGGATATTGGCGTCGCCCGGATCGTGAGTTATGGGAATCGAGTTGATGTCGGTGAGTCAGACTGTCTCGAGTTCTTGACGAACGATGCGGCAACGAGCGTTGTGGTCATCTATATGGAGTCGGTAGACGACGGCAAGCGGTTTGTCGAGGTCGCATCACGCTGCACCAGAAAGAAACCGGTGGTGGTTGTGAAGGTGGGCAAGCGTGAGGCAGGCATTCATGCCGCACGATCCCATACGGGCGCAATATCCGGGCGGTATGAGATCTACAAGGCCGCCTTCAAGAAGGCCGGGATCATTGAGGTGAACGGCTATGAAGGGCTCAAGGATGCCATCAAGGTTCTGAACACCTATGAGCTCGTTGCGGGTAAGCGGGTGTTGATCGTGACGGACGGTGGTGGTGTCGGGGTGAATATTGCGGACGCCTGTGAGGATCTGGGCCTCGAGGTGCGCGAGTTGAGCGAGGAGACACGGAAGCGTCTGAGCACACGCCTGATCGGATTCTCATCAACCGGTAATCCAATCGATTTAACCGGCAGTGCGATTGACTCGGATTACGTTAATGCCCTTGAGGAAGGGTTGAAAGATACGTTCGACCTGGTTATTGTCACGGTGCTCTGGGGCGCACCAAAGATCACGGAAAAGCTGGTTGATGCCCTGAAAGCTGTCAGGGATCGCCATAACGTACCACTGCTCATCTGCACCCTGAGCAGCGAGTTCTCACGAAGAATCGCAGCGCGCTTCGCGGAGCACGGCATGCCGGTATTCTTCACACCGGAAAGCGTTGCGAGGGCTGCTGCGGTATTGGCGGCCGGTAAACGGTACGCACGTTCATAATAATCTCGCCTGCAGGGGCGCAAGCAGCGTGTCAAAGCAAAAAGATGAATAAAGAGGATGCGAAGAGGCTCGTACGTGAGGCCGTAGCAGAGGGACGGCACATGCTCCTGGAGCCTGAGGCAAAGGCACTCGTTGCCGCGTGGGGCATTTCGGTCCCAAAGTATCTCTGGATCAAAGCGCCTGAGGACGTGCGCGTGAAAGCAGAGGAGCTATCTCCGCCGTTTGTGCTCAAGGTGATCTCGCCCGACATCGTCCACAAACGCGACGTCGGTGGCGTGATCCTGGGTCTACAGGACACTGAAGAAGTGCGCACTGCGGTTCACGAGATGACACGTGATCTGAGGCGATCGGCGCCTGAAGCACAGATAGCAGGGTTCCTTCTGGTCGAGATGGTCCCCCCGGGGATCGAGTTGATCGTGGGTGGGCTGCGGGATCCGCAATTTGGGCCTGCAGTGATGTTTGGCACTGGCGGCATTGCCGTCGAACTCCTGAAGGATGTGAGCTTCCGGCTCGCTCCGGTGAGCAGGGAGGAGGCCTTTGCGATGATGCAGGAGGTGAAGAGCTACCCACTCCTGACCGGATTCCGGGGGTCCCGGCCCGTGGACGTGGAGCAACTGGCCTCCGCAGTTGTGGCGCTTTCGGATATCTTGCTGTCGCTGGACGAGATACGCGAGATTGAGGTCAATCCGCTTATCGTCTCTGAATCAGGTGCTGTGGCTGTGGACGCGCGAGTTGTGCTGGACTCGGCGTACACTGCACCCGGCAGGTCGATTGAGCGAGTAAGCGCAGCGAAAGCGTAACAATGAAGAAGAGTAGAGGATAGAGAAAGTGTAGACGAGGGATGAAGGATGGACGCATTTCGATTCGCAGATGAATTAGGGCCGGCCAAGGTCATTCATGTGTACGAGCCTTCAGTGCAGCTCAAGGGGGTGCTGGTGGTGGACAACGTGGCCAGAGGGCCGTCAATCGGGGGGTTACGAATGGGACTGGAGGTGTGTACCGAGGAGTGCTTCCGATTGGCACGGACCATGACCTTGAAGAACTCGGCTGCCGATCTGCCGCACGGAGGCGGTAAGTCAGTGATCTACGGCGATCCGCGGATGCCGCAGGGAAAAAAGGAGCAGCTGATTCGGGCATTCGCCAGCTCACTGCGAGAGCTACAGGAGTACATCTTCGGGCCGGATATGGGCACGGATGAGGAGTGTATGGCCTGGATCAAGGATGAGATCGGGCGTGCGGTGGGCTTGCCCTGTGAATTCGGTGGTATCCCGCTCGACGAGCTTGGAGCCACCGCGTGGGGGCTCAGCCATGCCACTGATGTCGCGCTCGAATACCGCGATTTCGATATGGACGGTGCGCGGGTCGTCGTCCAGGGCTTCGGCGCTGTGGGTAAACATGCTGCGCGGTTCCTTACTGAGAAGGGCGCGTTACTCGTGGGTGCTGCGGATTCCCGGGGCACGATCTACAATCCACGGGGGCTGGACGTCGATGCCCTGATCGCGTTAAAGGATGCGGGCAAGAGCGTGGCCCACTATAAGAACGGCGAGAAGCTTGACTGTGACGCGGTGATCGAACTCGAGTGCGATATCTGGATCCCAGCAGCGCGGCCCGACGTGATCACCGAGACGAACGTGCGCCGATTGAAGACCAGGCTGGTGATGGAAGGTGCCAACATCCCCATTACGCGGGGTGCGGAGCACTGGCTGCACGAGAACGGCGTGCTCTGCGTGCCTGATATTATCGCCAATGCAGGTGGCGTAATCAGCGCAGCCATGGAGTACCGCGGCGCTTCACCGTCGGCCGCATTCCAGACTATCGAAGAGAAAGTGCGGCTCAATACCCGGCTGGTGCTCGGAGACGCTACGGAGCGCGGGATTATGCCGCGTGAAGCGGCTGAAGAGCTCGCTTTGGAACGGTTGAAGCGATGCATGAGCTATCGCCGCTGGTCGCTCTTCTCGTCCGCGCCAGGGTTCGTATGAAACGTGTATCGTCATCATTTGGCCGAGAACGTATTTGTTTGTTTGGCTGAGCATGGGGCCTCCTCTATCCCCCCCGTTGCCACATTCCTTTCTCCTTAAGTTTCTCGATAACCTCGCGCTTCCGCTCGAATTCCCGGGTTCTGAGCTCTTTACGCTTGATTTTACCGCTGATCGTCTTCGGAAGCTCGTCCACAAATTCGATCGCACGCGGATACTTATAGGGCGCGGTTATCAGTTTTACGTGCTGCTGAATATCCTGAGCAAGCGCGTCGGACGGCTCGTAGCCCTGCTTCAAGACCACAAAGACCTTCACTATCTCACCCCGGAGCAGGTCCGGGCTGGGAACCATCGCGCACTCCAGCACCACCTCGTGCGAATTGACCGCGCTTTCTACCTCAAACGGGCCGATCCGGTAGCCTGAGCTGATACTGACATCGTCCGCCCGTGACTCGAACCATATATAGCCCGTCTCGTCCATCCGTGCGAGGTCACCGGTGAGATACCACGAGCCAACGTAGCATTCCGCGGTCTTATCGGGCTTGTTATGATAACCTTTGAAGAGCATCGGGTGGCCCTTGGCAATAGCAATCATGCCCTTTTTGCCTGTCGGCACGCGCGTGCCGGTCTCCGGGTCCACGATCGCGCCATCAACACCCGGCGTGAACCGACCCATTGATCCCGGCTTGATCTCCATACCCGGTATAGTGCAGGCCACCACGCACGTCTCCGTCTGGCCATACCCTTCGCGAACCGCTATCCCGAACTTCTGCTCGAAGTAGCGAATAATGCCCGGTGTGCACGGCTCCCCCGCGGTCAAAATAACCTTCAAATCGGTCAGGTCGTACCGCTCGTTCGCGTCATCAATGGCAGCCATCGTTCTGAGCTCCGTAGCGGTCATACAGGCCCTGTTGATCCGCCATTTGGCCAGCAGCGCGAAGAACTTCTCAGGATCAAATTTGCCAGCATAATGAAAGTTCGTCGCGCCTGCATTGACTATCGCGCCCAGGGGCGCCCAGTACCATTTCGTCCAGCCGGGTTCCGTCGTTCCCCAGCAGAGCTCGTCCGATTGGGTATCCCACCAGTAGTAGCGATTGAGCCGGCCGTAACAATACATCACTGAATGGGTGTGGAGCACGCCTTTTGGTGCACCTGTCGTCCCTGAGGTGTAATTGATGACCAGGGGATCAGTCGCGGTGAGCTTTTCACGCGCTAGATCGCGTGATGCAGCACGGATCTCCTGTCGAAGGTCCCGCCAGCCCTCTCGCTGCCCCACAAAGAAGCGGTTCTCAGGTGGAATTGCGCCCTTCAATGCCTCAACCTCAGCAGCAACGGTCGCAGTACTGGTTACCAGTGCCTTGACCTCTGCATCCACGAGACGATATTCGATATCCGCTCGCCTGAGCATGATGGTGCAGGGAACTGCAACGGCGCCGATCGCCCAAATGCCGATGCTCACGGTATAAATATCCGTGCCCCGTGGCAGGAGCATCATGACCCGATCGCCTTTCTGGATGCCTGAATCGCGCAAGACGGCGCCAAATCGCAGAGCTTTCGCCCACACTTCCCGGTAGCCTGCTCGCTCTACCGTCCCGTCCGGATGCTCCGTGATCGCGAGTACCTTCGTTCGATCCTCTGCCCACCGTCGTACCACCTCGACAAAATTGTACTCCTCAGGTATCTCCCACGTGAACCTCTTTCGTTCCGCCTCGTAATCGAATACGGTCAGTTCCTTACCCATTTCGTCATTCAGCTCCTTATAGCACGCATCTCAACAGCTGGTCTGCTGCCGTCCATGCCGCGCAGATGGTAGCAGTGTATACATTGGCACCTGAAAGTAGGTAAGGATGACGTGCAGACCGCTTTAGCTTGCTGTCTGTGCGGCCGCATTACCGCTCTATCATGGCGCCTGAATAGCTGAATGCACCCTGCTTTAGCTTTATCCATTTCGACTGCTCGATTCCGATCACGTTGCCACAGGGGCATTTCACCTCAGTGCCCTCGCGGATACTGTAGTCCTCAACGATTCTGGCGTTCCAGCAGTGCCACAACCGTCCCGAGCCGAGTTTCTGATACTTGAACAACTTTCGCCCGCAGCGGCTGCACCGTATGATAATCATAACCAGTCCATTTTGTCGCAAACGACCACTAACTTACCGTACACGACTCACTAAGCCGACGCCAGGGTCAGGCAAAAGACGATGACCGTAACCAGGAAGAGAATAACGAAAGTCTTTTGCACCGGTGCTTGGTATTTATGTGCCAGCTTCATTTCTTTACGGTACAAGGCTGTTGTTATAATAACAACAGAGATATAAACGAGGAAGCACCAAAAATAAACATTCAAAAGAGCATGATGAAGCTCATAGTTCGCAATAATGAACGCTGCAGTCACCCCGGTGAACGCAGAGAATAGTGATAAGAAATGCAGCCTTCTTGACCGCTCATAAGGGAATACGATCATCAAAATAAAAGAGATGCTACCTATCAATCCAGCAGCTTTAATGAATACGATGTTTATGGTCAAATACGAGTCAATGTTAACCCACAGAGGGATCTGCAGCACGGCGAAGAGGATCAATCCAGCCCTATAAAGGATCGTTGAGAGACGATTGTTAGGGATTGTATAGCCGAGATCACAATAGTAATGCCACCAGTAATCGTATTTTTTGTAGTAGGTCAGCATAGCGAGATGGCTCAGTAAAAAGAAGAGTATCGCGCCCAAAATGCTCAGTTCGAGTTCAAGCATACTTCCGCTCCACCGCCATCTGTTTTTTTGCTTCTGGTTATTTCAGCACGTCTAAAAGTGCCACGCGCTCCAATACGAGCTGTTGCAACTTCTCCTCGCCTACCGCACTCAGCTCACTATCCGTGATCCCGAAGAACCGCTTCAATCGGGCTCGCTTCGACACATCATGCTCTAATTGCGAGAGCTGCAGCGCATCTAGCTCCTCGCTGAGGCCTGTGCTCGCTTTTACTGCCACGACGACCGCATCCAAATCCGTTCCCGCCGACGTCGCAACGATGATACAGGCGATACGCTTCGTGCCTTCAGTAACGCCCATCGCCAGTGCCCGGCCAATCTGCCGCTTTCCCGCAGCATATACCAGGATCTCCATCCCTAACTCGCTCGTGATGTTCGTGCCCTTCTTCACGGCCCGCAGCGCCTTCTCAACGGCCGCGTGCAGGTGCGCTTCACTCACTACCAGGTCGGTATCCAGCGCCTGTATGGTCACGGCGTGCTGCTCTGCTACCGCTTTCAGCGCAGCAAGGAACTCGCTCACCGATACTATACTGACGGTTCCCACAACGAACCTGTACTGCGCTTTTCGCGCGTTTTCCTGAGCCATTCTTCCGTTTTCTGTATTGAGCTGAGCAGGGGATCTCGTTCGATTCTGACCGTGATTACGGGATATAGCCACGCTCTACGAGTACTTCGGCATTCAGAATTGACGCGCCAGACGCGCCACGTACGGTATTATGGCCCTGAGCGATGTATTTGATCTCGTTTCCTACGTTACCGGATCGAATGCGGCCGACGGAAACGCTCATGCCATTGCCCGCATCGCGATCCAACCTTGGCTGGGGTCTGTTAGGCTCCTCACGGACGATCACGGGCTTTTCAGGCGCGAACGGTGTCTTGAATTCGCTGCTGAAGTTCAGAAATGCATCTTTTACCGCATCAGCGCTTACTGCATCCTTGAAGTTCACCCAGATCGCCATGGTATGGCCGTCCATTACCGGAACGCGATGACAGGAGGCGCAAACGGTAAAGGGCGCGTTCCGCACGCTGGCGCCGTCAAGGCGGCCGAGTATCTTGAGCGTCTCGCGCTCCATCTTCCCCTCTTCCTTACCGATGTACGGAATGACGTTATCCAAAATTGCCATCGAGCCCAGGCCGGTGTAGCCGGCGCCCGAAACGGCCTGCATCGTAGCGACGTGAACTGTATGAATGCCCAGTGGCAGCAAAGGCTTCAAACTTAAGGCCATAACGATCGTAGAGCAGTTTGGATTGGTGACGATGAAGCCATCCCAGCCCCGGTTCGACTTCTGCATCTCGATCAGTGCCAGGTGATCCGCGTTGATCTCGGGAATGATGAGCGGCACGTCGGGCTCCATCCGATGTACTGCCACGTTGCTGGAGACGGCGAAGCCCAATTCCGCGCAGCGTCGCTCCACCTTACTCGCAACGTCGCCCGGTAGTGCCGAGAACATGATCGCTAGCTCCTCGTTCGCTGGTGCGCCGATGGCGTCCATGGGCTGCACGACCATTTCCGCAGCCTCCTGGGGCAGTTTGGATGGAAGGAACCACTGCGCTGCATCCTTGTACCGCTTACCTGCACTTCGTTCAGAAGCAAACAGCGCCCCGAGCTCAAACCAGGGATGTCCCTCGAGGAGCTGCACGAAGCGCTGTCCAACACTACCCGTTGCACCCAGAACGCCTACTTTTCGTTTTCTCATAGTTCCCATAATCCAAAACGCGTGAAAAGATTTAAATGTTAGTGCACTGAGTTATAGTAACGATAAAAGAGAGAGGTGAAGAACAGTAATGGCACGCTTTCCAGAGGCTGAGGCACGGCTCTTCCGGATGAAGATTTGCATGGATTGCAACGCGCGGAACGCGATGAGAGCGACGCGATGCCGGAAATGCAACTCGAGTAACTTACGGATGAAGTCCACACGTCGCACTCGCTAGCTCACACGTTGCGTTTTTCTCTTACGCAGCACTCATGTTGATCGATGAAAAACGGTAAAGTTATAGCGGTAGCAGGAAAAGGCGGCACGGGTAAAACGGCTATCGCTGCTCTGTTGCTACGGGAACTTCTGAGCGTACACGGAGACCAGACTACCAGCATCTTAGCGATCGACGCGGATGCGGATTCGAACCTGCCTGATGCGCTCGGTGTGGCCTGTGAAAAGAGCGTGGGTGATATCAGGGAGCAGCTACTGGAGGAGAAGCAGCGGAACATCGCCCTGGATTTGCGGTCGCAGTTCGAGGGCAAAATTTCAGCGATTATGGCAGAAGAGGACCGCTATGACCTACTGGTGATGGGCCGTCCTGAAGGCCCGGGCTGTTACTGCCCCGTGAATCACCTTATACGCGTGATCATTGACACCGCCGCTCAGAACTACGAGTACACGATCATCGATTGTGAAGCAGGGCTGGAGCATCTCAGCCGGCGGACCACGCGTGACGTGGACATCATGCTCGTGGTGCTCGACACGACACAGAAGAGCATCAAGACGGCGCTGCGACTCCAGGAGATCGCACGTGAGATCGACGTTGATGTGAAGAAACTACTCATCGTGGCGAACAAGATACCTGAAGGCGCGGCCGAGGAATTTCAGGCGATTGCATCCTCGTATGGAATCGAACTCGACGAGATCATCCCGTTTGACCCGCTGATCATCGAATACGACAGTAAAGGTCGGCCCGTGGTGGAATTGCCTGATGATTCGCCCGCGGTACGTGCGGTTCGCCGGATCGCAGAGAAGATAAGATCAGGTAAGACGCTCTGAAGTTGAGAGGATGGACAAAGTATGAAGATCATGGTGAGTGGCACGGTGCAAGGCGTTGGCTTTCGGCCAACGGTGTATCGGGTGGCGAAAGCGCTCGGATTGCACGGCTATGTGCTGAACAAAGGCTCGAACGTGGAGATCGGGCTTGTCGAGGGCGCTGGAAACGGCGATAGCGTGGCCGATTTCCTGGATCTGCTCCGTGAGAAGCTGCCGCCGCTCGCCGCGATCGAGAAGATCGAAGTTAAGGACGAGCAAATTAACGGGTATGACGATTTTTCGATACTTACGAGCTCAGAAGGGCGCAAGACTTCCGTGACGCCCGTAGACACAGCGATCTGCGATGAGTGCGTCCGTGAGCTCTTCGATCACGCGAATCGCCGGTATCTCTATCCATTCATCAACTGCACCTCCTGCGGCGCGCGGTTCTCGGTCATCAAGAACGTCCCGTACGACCGTATAACTACCTCAATGCAGGAATTCCGGATGTGTGAGGATTGTCTCGCGGAATACAGGGATCCGCAGGACCGTCGCTTCCACGCGCAGACGACGTCGTGCCCGCGCTGCGGCCCAACATATACCCTGTACGACAAGGACCAGAGAGTGCTTGCGGATAATGATCCGATCGCGACCTTTGCACGACTGATTGACGAAGGTGCACTTGGCATCGCGAAGAGCTGGGGCGGCATGCATCTTCTCGGGACATTCGAGCAGACAGATCGCGTGCGAGCGCTTTATGGGCGGCCATCGAAGCCCTTTGCTGTGATGTTCCGCGATGTGCGGGCGATTGAGAAACACTTGAATCTGACCGAGCACGAGGAGCGATTATTGACCGTCCCACAGCGGCCGATCGTGCTGCTGGAGAAGAAATCGAATTCGGACTTAGATGAGTTGGCGGGGATTTCACCGGGCTTGAGCACGGTCGGTGTGTATGTGCCTTATTCCGGGCTGCATCATGTGCTCTTCCACCATCTCAAAGCCCACGGGATACTCATGACCTCGGCGAATGTACCGGGTGAGCCGATGACGGTCAGCAACGAGGAGGCCTTCAACCTCACCGCTGATTATTTCCTGCTCCACAATCGGACGATCGTAAACCGGCTGGATGACTCGGTGGTCAAATGCTACGGCGCTCGAAGCCAGTTCCTGCGACGATCACGCGGATTCGTGCCGACCGCGCTCACCGTCCCGTATACCGAGCGGATACTGTCACTGGGCGCGATGGAGAATGTCTCGTCCAGCATCTCGAAAGATGGCAAACTGTTTACCAGCCAGTACATCGGCAGCACGTTCCACTACCCGACGCTGGAGTTCCTCGCTGCCGGAACGGAGCAATTGCTGAAACTGCTGGGGCTCGCGATGGACGATATCGATGCGATCGGCGTGGATGTACATCCCGGCTACGCGACGAAGCGGTACGGGAAATCGCTGGCCGATGAATACTCGCTCGAGCTTGTTGCGGTGCAACATCACTGGGCGCATGCGGCAGCGCTGATGCTCGATAATGGTGTCGAAGAGGTGATGGCACTGACTCTGGACGGCACGGGCTACGGTCTGGATAAAAAGGCCTGGGGTGGCGAGCTCCTCTTCTCCAATTACTATTCCTTCGAACGCGTCGGCTCGCTGGAAGAGATCCCGCTCATTGGTGGCGAGATGGCGATTCGCGACCCCCGTCGGCTCGTCTTCGCCATCTATTCACTCCTGGGACGAGAGCGCGATGCTGGCCGATTACTAACTGAGCGTGAAGCGAGCGTCATGCGTAAGCTCATGAGGACTGCGCCGCTAACGAGCAGTTTCGGGCGCGTCCTGGATGCGCTCGCCTGCTATCTCGGCATCTGTCAGCGGATGACCTACGATGGCGAGCCGGCGATGAAGCTCGAGCGGTATTTAGCGCACGGTGAACCCACGTACGCGTTCGAGACGACGGTCGAAGCATCGGATCGGAAGATCGTGCGAACGCTACCGCTCTTCGACCAGTTAGCGGACTATCGAATCAGCACGGAGCAGGAGAAAGCGGACGTCGCATACTCATTCGTGGAAACACTGCTGCAGGAGCTGGTGGAGATCGCTGCGGACGTCTGCGAGAGCACGGGAGTCCAGACAATCGGGATAACCGGCGGGGTCTCTTATGATCTCCCGATCGTCAGAATGGCCGAGCGATTGGTGAAAGAGCGGGGCTTCACGTTCCTGACGCACGATCGGATACCGAACGGAGACGGCGGCGTTTCGATCGGTCAGAACGTGATAGTGGGCAGGACATTTAAGGAACAAACGTAAAGGTTGATGTATCATGTGCCTGGGGATACCGGCGAAGATCGTGGCGCTTGGGGAACGAGAAGAAAGCGGACTAAGACGACGAGCGAAGGCTGATTTCGGCGGCGTATCACGCGAAATTGATATCTCGCTCGTGAACGTCGAGGTAGGGGATTACGTTATTGTCCATGCAGGCTTCGCGATAGAGACGATCGACGAGGAAGAGGCGCAGGAGACGTTAAAGGTCTGGAACGAGCTGCTCACCAAGTACGATGAGCTCGACCAAGTGGCGTAGCCGTTTCGGCTCCGCATCACGGGTTTTTTGAGTTTCCGTAATACCAGGTGAGCACCACGAAGGCGACCAGTGCACTGATGAGACCAGCGGGGATCCCAATGAAGAGCGAGAAGTAAATAATATCCTCGAGCAGCCAGGCGACGAAGAACATGACGGCGATAAAGAGCGCGAGGCATACGACGATCCTGAGTATGAGGTTTATCGCCCGCTTCATGCTTGCTCTTACATCCCTTGCCCGCGTACGTATAAAAGCCTTCCGCGACCTTTTTTGTACCTGCGTTTTTGGTTGCGACTACAGAAAACGGTTTCTGGTGTCCGCATCAGTCTGCTTTCTCAATCTAAACATCTTTCCCGCGCTCTTTCCCCCGTCCTGATCGCTGCGCGCTCGCAAGCACCGAATCAATAAATGCCGCCTGCTGCTTTGACCAGACCGCATTCGGCGTCCGTTTCAGCCATTCTACCTGTAGCGCGATGAACTCCAAGCGCTCCTTCCGGTTTCGCTCCTTCTTCTCTTCCAGCTCCTGCAGATCAATGTTCATAGCAAGCCTTTTAGATACTGCTTGACGGTCGCATCCTCAACGCCGAATTTAGTAAGGAACGTCATAAGCGTTTGGAGATCAAGATACTCGGTAAAGAGTGCAAACAAGAACATCGCGTCCTCCAGATCCTTCTCCGAGCCCAGGAACATCTTGTACGCAATCTGAAGCTCTAGTGGAGAGATGTTTAGCGTGTTATCACCGACCCTAACCTCTATCGCTTCGGTCAGACTGTAATAATCAACCTCATCTTTGATAAATTTGAACTCGATATTTGGAATGAACTGCTCTTTTTTGGCGAATCTCACTGCAGTAGCATTAAGCAGATAATGGGAATAAGCATCAGTAACATCTGTGGTATTTAAGCATTCATAGTTCTCGCTGAGCATAAGCCAGAGCTTATTGAACTCATCAAATGAGATCTTTTCACTAAGAAGATCGATGTCCTCTGTTGTTCGCGTTCGTCCGAAGAGAATAGTGATATAGCCGCTCACCACCACGTACCGTATCCCCTGATTATTCAGAACGCGGACAAACTCAAAGACGAATCTATCCAGCTCGGAGAACTCGCGCGCGAACCGTATCCGTTTTTCGTCTTCGAACTCGAGCTCCATTATCTTACTGAACCAATGGCTCTGAGACGTTAAAAATCTTGAGCTTCACTCAATCAATCCTCATTTCTGCAGTAGTGCTATAAAATCACCAGCACACCCAGATACCAGAGTGTGACGATCACCCCGGCGACCAGCACACCCGCAAGGATCGTGGGGAACGCGTATTTGAAGCGAATGCCAAAGACGAAGGCGACGGCACAGCCGGTCCACGCGCCCGTCATGGGCAGCGGAATGGCCACGAAGGATGCGAGCCCGAGCGCGCCATACTTCTCCATGCGAGCGTCGTAGCGACGTGTGCGCGTAAAGAGCCAGTCGAAAAAGCGATCGAAGCTCCGGTATCGCCGCAGCCAGGTCGAGACCGGCTCGAGGAAGAGGAGTAGCGGTATGACGGGCAGCATGTTCCCGATTACCGAATAGAGATATGCTTGAACAGGCGACATGCCCAGCTCGAAGAGCGCGAGCGGAATAGCCCCCCTGAGCTCGCTAATAGGGGTCATCGCCGTGAGAATCACCCAGAGAATCTCCAGAACACCCGCAAAATCGCCCGGCATAGTCCACTCTTATACACGCACTATTTATAACATACGTACGTATATTCGGAGAGATTAAGTAAGTAAGGAGTTACTGAGCGGTACAGGAAAGAACGATGAAATTTGATCCTGAAGAGATCCGGGCGGAAACGAGCGCGGATTTTGAAGGCGCTTGGAGTCGCGGCGTACAGTACGCGAGCGAGCGACGCGTGAACGAATGCTATCCGCGTTCGTTACGACAGATGCGATGGGGCAAGCCCCATCCGGTGCTCGAGACCATCCAGGCGCTGCGTGCTGCTTATCTGCGGCTCGGATTCGAGGAGATGATCAATCCGGTGATCATCGAGGCGGACGACGTGAAGCGGCAATTCGGCAAGGAAGCACTGGCCGTTCTAGATCGCTGCTACTATCTCGCCGGACTGCCGCGGCCGGACATCGGCATCTCCGATGAGCGCATACAGCAGATGAATGTTCAGTTTGAGAAGGAGCTCACGGCGGAGATCAGTGAGCTTCGTGAGACTTTGCACCGGTATAAGCGTGGTGAACTCGGTGGCGATGATCTCGTGTACGAATTAGCGCAGAGCTTGAGCGTTGAGGACATGCAGGTGACGAAGGTACTGGATACCGTTTTCCCCGAGTTGCGAGAGATCGCTCCGGTCGCATCGAACGCGACCCTGCGGAGCCACATGACCTCCGGCTGGTTCTTGACGCTTGCAGAGCTCGTGCATAAAAAGCCGTTACCGATCAGACTCTTCTCCGTGGATCGCTGCTTCCGCCGCGAGCAGCGTGAAGATGAGATACGGCTGCGAAGCTACCATTCCGCCTCCTGCGTCTTCAGCAACGAAGACGGCGCGGTGAGCTTGGATGATGGCAAAGAAGTGGCCACCGGACTGCTCTCGCAGTTCGGCTTTCGCAAGATCCGATTCCGACCGGATGAGAAGCGGTCGAAGTATTATATGCCCGATACGCAAACGGAGGTCTTCTGCCACCATCCGCGACTCGGCTGGGTCGAGCTGGCTACCTTCGGGATCTATTCGCCTACCGCACTGGCACAGTATGATATTCCGTATCCGGTCATGAATCTCGGGCTTGGCGTCGAGCGATTGGCAATGATCGTGCATGAATCGGATGACGTAAGGGCTCTGGTCTTCCCGCAATTCCACGCGCCCTTTGTGTTGAGCGATCTCGAGCTTGCGGAACTTATCAAACTGGAGAAGACGCCGCAAACGCCTGAAGGCCGGGCTATCGAGCAGAGCATCATCCGGGTCTGTGACGACCACGGGAGCGTGGAATCACCGTGCGAGTTCCTCGCGTACCATGGGCTCCTCTGCGGTAAGCAGGTTGCGGTGAAGGTGATCGAGCCCGAGGAGAACACCAGGCTCTGCGGACCTGCAACGCAGAACGAACTCGTCGTCTTTGCTGGTTCGGTACAGGGACTCCCGAGGACCGAGAAATGGGCGAAGCAGTTCGAAGAGGGCGTGCCCACGAATATTCGATTTCTTGACGCGTTCGCGGCACTCGCTGCCGCTACGATCGAGGAATCCGCTCAGAATGGTGAGCTGGCGCAGCAGGGAGCGATTACGGTAAATGTGAAGATCGTACGGAGCGGCGCGGACATCAATATCATGATTGACGATGTGGCTGCGCGATACATAACCTCAACGAACCGGAAGATTGATATACGCGGGCCCGTGTTTCTCACGGTCATCGCGACGCTGCTCTGCTGAAATTAGTGGCAGCTTCACTTTCGGTCAGCGCACGCTCCCCACCTAAAAGGCGCCATTCACAAGACCTTTCGCATCACGATCGCGGCCTCGCCGTCTTTATAATAATATGGCACGAGCCCGATCTCCATGAACCCCGTGCTGCGGTATAACTGCTGCGCCACGTGATTGCTCAAGCGCACCTCGAGCCGCACGTACCCGATCTTCCGTTTCCGCAGGATGTTAAACGCGGCTTTCAGGAGCGTCCGACCGACGCCTCTGCCGCGGTATCGCGCATCAATGGCGAGAGCAAAGATGCGCCCATCGCCCTCCGGGGTCAGGACGAGCACAATAAAGCCAATGACCGTGCCCTCGAGCTCAGCGACCAGAAAGCCCTGTGGCCATTCCTCATGTAATTCCAGATACAGTGGCGCATCGCCGTCCAGGAACGACGCCACCTCTATCCCTATCACGCGGTTAATGTCCGCCGTCTCAAACTGCCGTACCCTTACCGTAAGGCCTTTCGCCGTAGTTACTATCATATCCATTCCGAGTTCACGCTAACGATCTTCCAGCTCCTCTTTGACGGTGTATTCAATAATGAGTGCGGCGAGTTTGCTCAGCAGCTCTTCGCTCAACGGCGACGCCTTCGACCCGCGAGGCTTTCGTGCGCGCTCACACCATTTCGCGATGACCTCTTTCTGGCGCTGCTCGTCCACGATCGGCCGGTTCATACGTACCTTCTCCGTACGTGCCTCGCTCGCATAGTACATCCGCTGGGCGAGTAAATCGGCAATCGTATCGTCTATTTCATCGATTCGCTTCCGTATTTCTGCCAGTTCCCTGTCACTCGCAGGCATTTTTATTCTGCCATCATAAAGAAAGTGTGCAGTTAAAATAAGAGCGTAATTGTCCATGCACCAACGAGAAGAGGAAAGCGAAGCAGAACCAAAGCCACCTGGTAGTTGCAGCTTGAGCGCTCGAAGAAGAATCCATCAGGAAAACGGCAGGAATAACAGCCTCGGAGTCGCTTCCGGACAGATACGTGGAGAGCGCGTGCGAGGGCACGAGAGCGCGAAATATGGCGTGAGGGGTACATATGAGCCAAGAACGCAGAGCATCAGGATCGAACGCGTTGAGGACACCGCTCAGCCATGTCTCCACCTTCTTTCATAATTTCTCTGATTTATTCCGGCAAGCGCCCCTCTCGCTCCTCTTTTGTTCCTTTACCGGACTGCTGGCCGGTATTGGCTTGAGCTTCATGACCGGGCTGCTACAGACGCTTCCGGGCCTTATTATCTTGATCCCCCCGGCCATCGGAATGCGCGGCAACATTTACAGCGCGCTCGTCTCGCGGCTGGGCACGTCCATGCATCTCGGTCTTTACTCTCCCAGTCTGAAACGGGGCGGGATCCTATTTCAGAACGCCAGTAGCTCGCTCGTGCTCACGCTCGTACTCTCGGTCATTCTCGGCTTCCTGGTCAAAATGGCAGCGTATCCCCTGGGCCCACCAAACGGAGCGTACATCTCACTCCATGGGTTCGTGCTCATCTCGGTCGTTGCAGGACTGATCTCTGGCCTCGTCCTCCTTGCGATTGCACTGCTCGTCTCCATCATTGGCTATCAGCGCAACTGGGATCTGGACAACATGTCCTCGCCAATTATCACCTCCGCGGGCGACGTGATCACCATTCCTGCGCTCTTTCTCGCGGCCCTCTTGGTGTTAAAGCTGGAGCGGCTCGCACCTTTGTGGAGCTGGGGCGGGTGGGAATGGTTCTCGCCGGTAAGCCTGATCTCGGTCTTCTTTATTGCTGCGGCTCTTCTTGCTGCCTTCAGAGGCTTGCGGTCGGAGGATAGGGCGTTGCGTCGCATCCTTATCGAGAGCATTCCTATGCTCTTCATTTGCGGGCTCATCGATACGCTCGCCGGTGTTACGCTCGATATCCGATTGGAGCATCTCATCGCGCTGCCTGCGATGTTCATCGTTATTCCACCTTTTCTGGGCGAGAGCAACGCCCTGGGCGGCATTCTGAGCTCTCGACTCTCCTCTATGCTCCACATCGGGACCGTGGAACCGAGATCACTGCCCGATCGGCTCGTCTCCGCGAATTTCATGGTCATTTACTGCCTCGCCCTCATCGTCTTCCTTGTTGTGGGTGGAACAGCATACGCCGCGAGCCGTTATCTTCAGTTCGCTACACCTGCGTTCCCGAAGATGCTCGCTATCGCACTCCTGGGCGGCCTCTTCTGCACGACTTTTCTCAACCTCGCGTCCTACTATATCGCCATTCTTTCCTTCCGGTTCGGCCTGGATCCTGACAACGATACCATCCCGCTTATCACCTGTTTGACCGATGTTGTCGGCGTCTTCTCGCTCCTCTTCGCTATGTATCTCCTTCTGTAGCCGTTTACGACGCGTGGTAGCCCGCCTGTGATTCGCTTCGTAAATCAGGTACAATCACGTACGGCCGCGGTGGAAAAGAGATAGCTCTTCTTTTTAAGAACCGTAATGAAATAGGAGAAGTAGGATATGCCGGTCATTAGATTGTACTATGATGATCTGGAAGCACTCACTGGCGTGAGCATCGCGCGAATTGAGGAGCATCTGCCACTGCTCTGCGCGGATGTTGAGCGAATAGAGGCGGAGTATATGGACGTCGAGTTCTTCCCCAACCGCCCTGACCTCTTCAGCGTGGAGGGTGTTGCTCGTACGCTTCGGCAATTCCTCGAGCTCGAACCCGGCCTCGCGAAGTATGACGTTACTTCGTCAGGAATCGAGATGACGGTTGACCCTTCGGTCCTTGCGGTGCGACCGTTTATTGTCTGCGGCGTGGTAAGAAATTTGCACTTTGATTCCCGCAGCATCGAGTCGCTGATGCTCCTACAGGAGCAGTTGCATCGCGGGCTGGGTCGTAATCGTAAGAATGTCTCGATCGGTGTGCACGATTTGTCCCGGGTAAAGCCCCCGTTTACCTACCTCGCGGCAGATCCGGGCTTCTCGTTTGTGCCGCTTGATTACGATGTGGAGATGACAATGGCGGAGATCCTCGAGCGGCATCCGAAGGGGATCGGTTATCGGTATATCCTTGAGGGTAAGGATCGGTATCCGTTGATACTCGATGCTAACGGGAACGTGCTCTCTTTCCCTCCTATTATCAATGGCGAGTTGACCCGGGTGACCGAAACGACCGAGGAACTCTTTCTTGATGTGACGGGCCTGACCGATCACGTATTGATCGCACTCAATATCATCGCAACAGCGCTGGCTGAGCGTGGTGGCGAGCTCCAATCGGTAGGTATTCGGTATCCCGATGAGCGCGGAACGCGGGTGACGCCCTGTTTAGAACCCGTGAGGAGGGAGGTCTCGGTACCTGAGGCTAATGCGCTCATCGGACTTAACCTTACCGCGGATGACTGCATAGCGTGCTGCGAGCGCATGGGTCTTGGCGCAGCAGTCAAGAATACTGATCTCCTTGAGGTACTCATCCCCGCGTATCGCTATGATATCCTCCATCCCTGGGACATCGTTGAGGACATCGCGATCGGGTACGGGTACAATAAACTTGCGCCTGAACTGCCAGCTACGCTCACCATTGGTGCGGTGCATCCAATAGAGGCGAAGAACGCTGCGGTGCGGAGCTTGATGATCGGCCTGGGCTACTTTGAGGTGGTTACCTTCACACTGACCTCCGAGCGGAAGCAGTTTACCCTGATGCGGCGTGATGAGCGGGCGTCCGAGAACGTCCCGGTCGCCGCTCCGATTAGTATCGAGCACACGATGCTTCGCTGCTCGATTCTCCCGAATTTGCTGGAGATACTCGCGATTAACAAGCATCGCGACCTCCCGCAGCGTATCTTTGAGGTCGGGCCGGTCGTCCGTAACTTTGAGGAGCAGTTCATGCTTGCTGCTCTTGCCACGCACGCTACCGCGAACTTCGCGGAGGTTAGATCGATCGCGGACGCCGTGCTCAAGGAGTTGAACCTGGACGACGCTGAGCTCGCGAATTCGCGCGATGGCGCGTTCTTCGAGTACGGCCGTAGAGCGGATATCGTCAAGAATGGTACGCGTATCGGCGTCTTTGGCGAGCTCCATCCGGAGGTAATCAGCAACTTCGGCCTCGACCATCCTGTCGTGGGCCTTGAGCTGGATATCACCAACGGAGGCGTGAAACGAAGCAAGCACATCTGATTCCGTTCTGGATGCATGTTGCCAAAAAAGTAATAGCGTTACGCGGGATTTCATTGTTACTACGGCTGTCAATTTTGAGTACTGAGATCGCTGATACCGCCATCGAGACCAGCACTCAGGATTAAGGCAAATGGCACTTCTCCATTCACCTGGCACTGTTTGTTTCGCAATAACGACTCTGAGAGCGCGCATCGAAATTGGAATTTTTTTCCTGAGTGATTTATATTAGAAATCCTTTTATATTTCCTCGACAAACTACAACGGATGCACGAAACGAAATGTGACGTTCTTATCGTTGGAGCAGGCCCGGCCGGATGTTCTGCTGCTTTTTTCTCTAAATTATTGGATAAAAATAATAGCCATGAAATCATTCTCTTAGAACGCCTTGATAATGACCATTATGATCGCTATCACACTATGTGTGGAGAAGGGGTAAGTGGCGAGTTGTTCCAGGATATAGCACCAATTAAACCTTCTTGTATCATAGAGAAGATTGATAAAATACGTGAATATTGGCCTGAGAAGGTAGAACTGGAAATGACGATGAATGGTTACATTATCGATAGACCTACCTTTTTGAATGGGATTATTGACCGCTTTGTTAGATTAGGCGGGAAGTTTATTCAGGAACCCCTACAGGATTTTATTCAACGAGACGACGAGATTAAGGTGAAGATGACCACTGGCGAATCTATAACAACGAGGTATCTCATCGCCGCCGATGGCCCGAATTCGTTCATCCGTAAAAAGCTCGGGATTGCTGGGAGAGTGAAAACGCTTGTCCAATATGTGGTGGAGAAAGAACCAGAGCACAATACGCTCATCTTTGAGTATGATGAATGTTGGGATGGGGACTATAAATGGATATTTCCACATGGAGCTACGACTAAGGTTGGTTTTCCGTTCCGAACGCACCGCGTCAGAGAACCATTTGAAGGTACTATTCTAACAAAGCAGGCGAGGAAGGTTGCCTTCGGAGGTTTACAGAATACTGTTAACGGTAACATTCTGCTCGTTGGAGATGCAGCATGTCAGAGCAATCCGCTGACAAAGGGAGGAATTAGACCGGGTATGGTCGCGGGGAGAATGGCAGCAGAAGCACTACTTACAGATAATCCACGAGCATACGCAGAAAGATGGAAGAGATCCGTCTTTGCATCTCCGTTATTTCTCCACGCTTTTGACCGGCTAAAAGGTATGAATAATAAAGAATTAGCAAGACATATGGCACCATTCAGGAAAGGTGTTAACGCTTTTTCAAATATTAAAGCCATCTTGCTTTATCCTGAATATTTCAATTTATACAAAGCGTACGAATTATCAAACAAGGTAGGGTGGTAGCAGTGGAAATTGAATGTGATGTATTGGTAGTGGGAGCTGGCCCCGCGGGCTCAGTTGCAGCGTTATACTGCTCGAAACACGGATTGGACACTGTACTCATCGATAAAAACGATAAAGTAGGCGCACATATAACGACACGAGTTGATTCATCCACAGATTTAGGGCTAACCTCGATAATAAATGAGCTTGAACTGAGAACTGAGAACTTAGTACATAATTCAAAGTGGCATTCCGCTTTCGGCAATTCGTTTACGTTGCATTCAGACATAGGGGAGTATTATGTCAAGAGAGGTCCTGATTCTGATTCATTTGAGTGCTCAACCGTCCAAAAAGCAGTAGTAAACGGCTGTACCTTCTTTGGCCAGATAAAAATCGAAAAATTGTGCGAAGATAGTGAGGGGGTGTCGGAAATAATTTTGTTACAGGGCGAAAAGACCATAGCGATACATCCAAAAATAGTTATCGCAGCGGATGGAAGTAATTCTATCTTTCACCGCTATATAAGGAAAAAGCTCGTCAGTAATCGAGTAGCATATGGTGTAACGGGGAACTATTTCGCTCAACCAGATACCTCTGAGATTTATTTCAATGTCGCTTTAGCTCCGGGAGGTTATTTTTACATAGCCTCGTGCCCACAGGGACTCTCGTCGGCCGGGATTGTATTGGACTCTAGTAAAATGGACCACTCAGCGCATAGTTATTTTTATAACTATCTCAATAAGAATCAGGAAATTGCTAAGCGGCTCAACCGCGTTACCAATAACTTTCAAGGGTGTGAAGAAATTTTTGATTTGGATGTACACACTTACAAAAATATACTTCTTATAGGCAATGCTGCAGGTCTAATAGATCCCTTTTTGGGTTATGGAGTCATGCCTGCTATAGTAAGTTCATACCGTGCCAGTAAATATTCTGTTGATGCCATAAAAAATCACGATATGTCAGTATTGCAGAATTACAATGAGTTTATAAAACAGCACTTTACGAAAGATTTAGCTTATCTATATCGTAAAATTTTAAATACTCTTAACGATGAAGATCTTGATTTGATTATTGGAATACTGAATATGTTGCAACGTAAGATCGATATAGGCGACTTACTATGCTTTGTAGATATGTGATCGGGACAAAAGGGTAAGCAAACGTTACAGATACCGCAGCTATTGCGGAAGGGTGGGTTTAAGCGATACTCCAGCTCCGATTCGTTCGAGATACTACCAGTTCATTTTATTGCGAGAAAGCCATCCTCTTACTCCGCAGACGTTCGCAAGTCAGAACGTCTCTGCAGATTAACGGCAAAATAATTACTCACTCACCTTGCAGTGCGATCTCGTGCCCATGAGCTATTTAAAGACCATGATTCAATAAAGAGTATGTGCGAAATTTGTAAGAAGCACGCCGGCCAGAAGAGCACGTGGTATTTTAACCCGAAGAATTACAGCAAAGAGATGGGTGAAGCAAGAAAGGAGATTTTAGAGAAAATTGCTGACGAGATCGAGTTTGAGAAATCTATAATAACTGATTTTGGGACGATAGAATCGCTGAAGACAGTGCCCGTGGTTAAAAAAATCGCACAGAATTTAGGAGAACGGGTGCTAAAAGAAACCCAAGGTGGACAAGTAATTCCTCTGGAAGACGCTATAAAAGTATTAAAACTCTGTGAGAATCCCACTATTCTTCCCTGTCTCTGCAGGCAAATGGCTGGTGAAGAAAAGTATTGCTGCCTTAATTTTGGCCTTATTCCTGAACTTTATAAAAAGGCTAATCCGGACGAATATATGGAAGAAGTAAGCTTAACAACTGCTGAGCGATTATTAAGAGATTGGGATAAAGAAGGCCTTTATCATGTTATTCTTTGGGGTAGGGTGCCGTACGTAACATGTATCTGTAATTGCACAGCGTCTTATTGTGTAGCATATAAGGGGAGATATGAATCGGGTTTGCAACATGCACTGATAAAAGGGGAATATGTTGTACGCGTGAATCAAGAGAAGTGCCGCGGCTGCAAAACCTGTTTGACACGTTGTCAATTTGGCGCTGTTTCGTTCAATGTTGACCATGGTAAGGCGTTTGTAGACATACGAAAGTGCACGGGATGTGGTTTATGCATGAGTGGATGTTCGAACAATGCCATACAGATAATTGAACGCCAATTGACCCCCGCTAAAGCATTCTGGTAAACTATCTAAATAATAGAAGATATAAATTATTTTAAGTAACATTATGAGAATATTCCTTGAGCCTGATAAGTGCATGCATCCCGAGAACTGCATGAAATGCGTCCTTGTTTGCCCTGCTAAGGTGTTTATGTTAAAACCGAAGAGGACGAATCAATCGAAAAAGGGCTATGACATCGCAGCAGTATTTCGAGATATGTGTGATGGGTGTAGGGAATGCGAGAAAATATGTCCGGAGAACTGTATCCATATCGAGTATTGATGTTTTTCCCGCTATTCCATGCAAAGAATCTTTCGATTATAACCTAACACGCGTGGTGGCGGGATTCACGCGCAAGCAGCACGATATCAGAATTGCTTTCGCAGATATGGCCATTAAGTAGTTCGTTACGATTGAGGTCGATGCTGTGCTAAGTTTCATCCTGCGGTCTATTCTGAGCTCCTTGCGGTGACCGATAGCCAAAAGAGCCCATTGATATCGCTGTTGACTTCCATGTTTGCCCGTAGTATGGTGGAAAGAGCGATCAGAGCGTACGGGGACAAAGCCGAAGAACGGAACATAGATCGCGGGGCCATCCGTTCTTCACGCTCGATCTGATCAGGTCTCGAAACTAGCCACGATATTGGATTTATCACTGCGTTGAACAAAGAATCCGCTGCACTCTTCGAGGCAGTGATCAACCGACTGCCCTGCGAGGAATGGAAATCAAAACCGCTTTTTGAACCGGGAGTTCTTTAATCTCACCTCTTTCTGGACACTCTTCGGTTCGCAGGTCAACTTCATCATGGTTGCGCTGAGCACTAAGCGGATAAAGAGCTGTGTTCACCATATTTGCTCTGAAAGATCTTCAGAATACTGACCGGGTGTTGTGCGGAACCCTGTGGTTTCGAAAGTGCTTTAAAAACCGAAAAGGCTATATACAACCCTTTGCCTATATAACGTAAGCACGAAGCAAGAGGGGCACATGGCCAATCAGTTGACTCATCGTTGCTGGGCTTCTAAGATTAACGTGGGAAAACGAAGGGGATGGTGCATCTTCTTCTTTTTCGTTATTATCAGTGCTTTAACGCCCGGGGCTACAGCTGGTTTAGCGTTTAATGACCCCAAAGTTAGCATATTTTCATCACTTATATTAAATATATTCTTGCTTTACGTTGCCCTGCTGTTAATCCAGGATGTTAAGAAGGTATCAGTCTCCTCGGTCTGGAATAACATATATGTAGGCAATATTTGTACAATTGTTGATGCTGTTACATTGCACTTAATACTTGCCAAATACTTCAGCGTTTTGGGGACGACTATTGCATTTATTGTGGCTTTCTTATATACCTATGCTGTGTTTATGGTCAATGTGGGGGAATATCAGCTTATAAAACCGCTGCTGAAAAGAAAGGAAAAAGCAATAAAAGTGAGACCAATTATCTTCTTTATATTTTTTATTCCGCTTATATGGTTTTTCTTTAAAGGTGCTATTTATGTGCTCGACTTTCCAATTTTTGAAAATAGTTCAATTCTCTATTTATTTATAATTCTGTTCTGCTTTGTTAGCTTCGCATTCTTTTATGATTTTATCTTTTTATCGAAGAGTTATTCGGAGATCGGTTTTGTTAGTAAACCTTTTTTATGGTCAAGCTCAGGTGCGGTTTCGCTCTTCATTGGTTCATTACTTTTATTCTCCAAACTCAACCTTCAGTTAAGCTATTATCTTATACTCTCTTTTTTCATTCCTGTGACGCTCGCGTTAAGCTATTATCTCACTTTTGCAATTGAATACCCTGCTATCCTCCAGCCCAAGTGGAAAGTTCTGTTGCCTTTTGATCTTCCCAAAGTCACGATGGCAATGACACTTGCCCTTTTAGCAGCGTCATTCTACCTCACTGCCAAAAGCTATTCATTTACCATTTATAAAGATCTTCCATTTGTTATCGCACTTGTTTTTTTGCTTCCTGTTTTTGTGGCCACACTCTTAATTTTCACCTATCTCGAGGCTATTTCATTTCGCACAAAATTGCGCTATTGGAGCTATCTGAAACTGGGTCTCTCACTCCATTTAATAGTATCTCTTTACGTCTTCTGTGTAATTTTCAATTTGTGGGCTGCTCCAACGAGTGAGTCTAAGGTTTTGATATACGCTCTTCTCTTCGGCCTTTTTTCGTTCGCCTTTTACCTCGCCTTTGCTCTTGATTTGCGCACAATCCTCAGAGACCAAGCGATAGTGCCGATCTTCAAACGTCTAGACGTTTTGCTTTATCTAATCTTCTTCTGCTCTATATTCTCCCTCATTTTCTTTACTCTTTTCTTAACTTATGGACGAGCCACGTATTTCGGCCGTATCGAGTTTATCTCTTATCCGCTCATCCTCTTCTTCATTGCTTTCTTTTTGATCGCTTTCGGAGCATACTTGAGTGTCACGCACAAGGGATTTGAGGAGATTCTGGGAAAAAACATATGGAGCGAACTCTCATACATCTTCGCCTTTGTCGTTTTTCTCGTCGTCTACATGCTCTATTCCTCGTTAAGCAATTATCTTCATCATTATCCCTACCACAACCTAGTCTTCGTCGGTTATTTTGCCGTTCTGCTGATTGAGATCCTCTCGACCATGACTCTAACAGGGGAATCGAGATCTCAAAAAATTAAAAAAGAGAATATCATCCACCTTCTCAATTTCCATGCGCACAACTTCCTGAGGACAGACTATCTCGAGCAGCTCTGGGAGGAGGCGATAGCGAGATATGTTCCTGGTGATGAACTCCAACGGATGAGGTTTGATTCCCAGAATCGGGAATTCCATCTCGAATCAGTGGATGAGATGACCCAGGTGACCGTCGCGGTGGCAATTCTCCTCGCTCTTCATAAAATGCCTGACATGGAGAAGGTAATGATCAAAAGGAAATCGCTCGAAGAGATTAAAAGTGAACTGGTGAGGCTTTTAGGTGAAAAAATTTTGATGCTTCCCGAAGAGTTACGTGTCGAGCTTGATAGGCTGTATTATCCGATTCTTTATGAGCGAACGATTAACAATCTCCTCGCGCAGTTAAGGACGTTCATTTCGCTAAGCGAGCAGCAGAATATTTTTGATCGTTTGAAGCGGCGGGAGGCGCTCTTTAACTGTTTTGAGTTTGAAAAGGGGGAGATGCGGACCAGGGAGGCAACACGGTTCTCGCGCGATGAGTTTTTGAAACTCTTCAAATTATATCTTGAGGCTCTCGGTGATGAATTCCCGTTCAAGCGCTGTCTCCTCCGGGGGTTGGTGAAAGAAGAAATAAGGACCGATACTCACGCCCCATTCGCGGCCAGCGAGGTCTTTGATATTATTTCCACCGGGATCAAAGAACTTAACCTGGTCATGGCCGGAGGTCTGGTGAAAGGGAGTAGCACGCTGCTCATCGCCGAAGAGACGAAAGCAAAACAGAAGCTGATACAAGCGCTCATGAAACGGAACCTCCTCGAGGGGACGAGTATCATCTATGCTACTTCGAAACGCCCGTACCGGCAGATACAGGGCGAGCTCCTCATGGAGCTTGAATCCGTGGATAACCTCACCATGCTCGATCTCTATGAGCCGCTCTATGAAGAGAAGGGCATCTCAGAATTGATCGAGTATGAGGATCATATGCTGGTGCCCCTCAATAAAATTTTATTTCAGCGGAGCCTTGTGAAGGTGATCAAGAGCCAATCAAGAAATCATCCACGAATCGTTATTATTGATGTATATGACGACTTTGCGAGATATTACCAACCTAAGGAGACGTATGGGCTCCTCCAAAATCAACTTGAAGGCTTGAAACGGTGGAACTGCACAACGGTAATTGTTCTTGATCCGCATTCCCATTTACTGAAGAAAGTGGGACGGGACGAGGTGGAAAAGAATTTTGAGAATATCCTCATGTTATCGGGCGGTGAGAAGGAGACCGTCGTGCACATAGAAAAGTTATACCAGGGGACGCCGAGCAAACGCGTTCTTCATTTAGACTAATGGAGATGGCATAATATGCCTGAGAAGTCCGGTCACGGTATGCACGCGCCACATATGACGGCTCAGAATCACTTGAATTTGCCCAGGAGGATCACGGCCAGCGGCAATCGCCACACTTTATAGCCAATCGCGGAGACGTGGAGATAATCGAGGAATTTGACGAATTCGTACGCGGAATCGAAGGCAAGGAACGCCGCGAAATACAGCCAGGGGAGGAAGGATGCGATGCAGAGACCCAACGTGCTCACCTTCATACCGCAGCGATGCGCAAAGAAGAACTCCCGAATTCCACCGGTTTCATGCGCATCGACATAATCGTTCCCCCGCTCATCTGCAACGCCCATAATGGTGAGAACGGCCAGCGGCACCCACGAGAAGTGCTCGTATTGCGTAAGCACGACCACGGTAATCAGCGTAAGGGCACTGAGCTTGAAGATGCGATTATCAACCTTCCCTGAAAGCAGCACGGCAATGAGTATCGCGAATAAGATGGTTGCGGAGATAGAATCGAGTAAAGAGACGCTAATCCAGAGGAAGACTAACAGAGGTGCAAAGACTTTTGCAACCGCCTTATTAAATCGGTCTTCATCAAAGGCATCGTCGATATACTTTACTCCAAACCCAATCGTGGCAAATGAAGCAATAATGAAGAGCGTAGAAGCTAGGCTGGCATAGCTATTGCTCCAGAATGTTACCGCGGGGCTCATAATCGCTACCTCCGGATATGGATAAGGGATGGGGAATAGAATATTTCCGAAGAGGAGCTTTAAAAGTTATGTTCCGGCAATATTGCCAGAAATTGCCAATTATCCTCAAACGAGCATAGTACCAGGCATTATTCCGTCACCAGCTTGGAGCGTTGCCGATAATGCTCATGTAATGCCCGTCCCCACCCGAGCGCTCTGGCATCGTCACTGATCAATGCGCGATTGAAATCATAAAGGCCATCAGGGGCGAATAAGCCGAGATAAAAGACACGATCCGTGAGGGTGAGCGTGAGCTTCAACGGCTGTTCGGTGGCGAAGAGCGTGAGGTTCGGCTCTTCGAGTAAGTCATGGAAGAGTTCTTCCGTCTCAAGCACCCCCCCTATGCTCTCCAAAACCTCAGTTGTGACGATGAGATCGACCTCGATTCCCCGCTTCACGAGGTCCCGAATAGTGGCGAGATAGTCGAGGTCGAAGATGGGATAGATCCCCTTCACCTCATTTGCGGTCTCGAGCACCTGGATAAAGGTAGCGTGCAATTTGAAGAGGTCGGTGGTAGAGCCCAAAAGCGGCATCGAATTGCGGAGATTACCGATCTTCTCGAGTAAGGGGTCGGGGATATCGCTGAGGTCATGCTCCAGCCAGAATCGCTCGTGCTTCTGAAGCGCTTCAACAGCCTCACTAAAATCATCCAATTTCAGGGCGACGATCTCGCCAATTTTCGTTAATGCGTAGTTCCGCGCCTCATCCTGGCGGATAAGATTAGCCCGTTCAAGATCCCTCAACGCATGGATCGCCGTAGTCGAGCTCACCCCGAGTTCGTCACGGAATTCACTCAGCGGTTTCCCTCCCGCCTGCAAAGAGTGCAGGAGATTTCTGCGCAGATTGGAACAGGCCGCGAGACGTAGCAGATTGTGCATGATTAAGAGGAACTATCGTTTACATTTCCTTGGTCTACCACTATAAAAGTTTTTCGTTTTTTTTTGTTTCGCGTGTGTCGAAGTATGCACAGTACCCTTGCGAATCCGCTGAAATAACCGTTTACAGCCCCTATAGGATAATTAGAGACCGCTTATGGGCTATTATCAGAATACGTGATGCGAAAGGTATTTATGTAAACCTGCCATTTATTCATCAGGGAGCGGTGTCGAGTCGCGATGAACGTGGCGTATCTGATCGGAGACCCGAGAGGTAAGAATTCGGGGAAGCGCGGTGTCGTGACTGATGCGAAGGACGCGGAAAAGCGTGTGACGCGAAAGACGATCTTGCTGGTTGAGGATGACGATTCACATGCTGAGCTCATTAGCAGGGCGTTCGAGGATGTAGGCTCGCTCTGGGAGGTGCAGCACGTTCTGGATCTCGATGCTGCTTTTGCCTGGCTGGAGAAGCGGTCTGATTCTCCTGCACTCGTTATCGCGGATTATCTCCTGCCCGATGGCACCGGTCTGGATCTGACACGGGGCGCGATGAGTCCTGAAGAAGTTAGCTTCCCGCTCATCATTATCACGGGCGTGGGCTCGGAGCAACTGGCGGTGCACGCGATCAAATCGGGCGCCCTGGATTACGTAGTGAAGAACCCGGAGGAGTTACGCGAGCTGCCCTGGCGCGCGGAACGAGCGATACGCGAATGGAAGATTTTGACGCGTCGGAAACGCCTGGAGGACGAATTGGAGATCTATATGCGCGAGCTCGAACGTGTAACACAGGAGTTGGGAGATTCCGTGCTCCTTTTGGGCACGTATGCCGAGCGATTCGATGAGGTCGGCCGTGAATATTTGGTCAGCATCCAGAAGGCGACAGAGCGAACGGTCACGTTGACGGAAGACCTGCTCATGTTAACCCGCGTGGGGCGTCGATTCCATGAGTTGGAGACGGTTGACCTGAACGAGCTTCTGGAGGAGATCGTCGGTGATCTCGGAGCGCTCATCGAGGTGCGGGGCGGTGAAATCCTGGCAGGGGCGTTACCAGTGATCTCCACGCAGCGCGTCTGGATAAAGGAACTGTTCATCAATCTCATTGAAAACGGGTTGAAACTCAGCCTCACCGCGCGACCGCGCGTCACCATTGAAACACAGGAGCTTGCGGGGGATTATCTCTTCTCCGTTCTCAGTAACGGCAGCAGTAGTGTAAAGGACGAAAAGGATTTGAGCGGTATGTTCACCGCGCCCAAGCACTTGTTCCCGTATGATTATGAAGGCACAAATCTGCGCTTGAGCCTCTGCAAGAAGATTCTAGATAAATTAGGCGGTAAGATCTGGACAGAAAACGGTGATGAAGTATCCTCGGCCGTCTACTTCTCGCTCCCGAAGAAGTAAAAGCCATTCTGTGCTCGCTTTGTTCGTAGTGTTATAGTGAGAGGAGCGCCATAATAATTCTGAACGGCAGATTGCCTGCGAAGAGTGCGAAGAAGAACCCCGTCGTGATGAAGAGCATGTACGGCAATCCCGGAGTGACCCATACGGCGTCCCCGATTTTACCCTGCTCGTGATACGTTTTGAGCTCAGTTATCACATCATCATCGATCTCGAGTCCAGCAAGGGCGAGTGCTCTCCTTACTGTTACTCCGCTCGTTTCTTCCGTCAGCTCATACGAGTGGAGAAGCCGCTGGAAGGTGCGCTTTGCACTCGCGAGTGTATCGATTCTCCGCTTGTAGCCGACGAATGTCAGGCCAGGATGCGCCCTGAGCTCTGATGGCGGGAGCTTCACCGCGTTATAGAGAAACATAACGGGGAAGACCAGCAGTGAGATAATTGCGCCGTTGAACAGGGTGGTGATGGCAAAGGGAAAGGGATCAGGGAACGGAGCATCGAAAAGTGGATTTGTAGGGATGAACAGGGCGATACCAATGAGAGCTTTTGCGTCCGCACCACCAAACAGATTCAGATGGAAGAAGAGATAGGCGAGTAGCGTGGTGAACACGATGGAGTACCCGAGACTGATGAGGAATGAAAGACCGCTAAGATACCAGTTGTATAGAGCAAGCGGGAGACCTACCACGAGCAGAAGCAGCCAGAGCTTATTGCTTACCGTTCTCGTCTTGAGATCGGAGTAGCAGGCGTAGAGAAGGATAGCCGCGCAGAAGCCCACACTGAAGAGCTCTGTTGGGGTCATACAATTGGTTTGAGCGAGATAATAGAGACGCTGTTCTGCGTGGTGGGGGCAAGCTCAAGGCCAAAATATTCGGTTCGTGGCATCTCGCCGTAGAGGCAGGGCACGCCAGAAATGAACTGGGTTTTGAGATGAGTGGCCGTGATAGAATTCAGATCTTTCTTTTGCCCGCCGTCCTTACTGCTGTAGCAGAGTACCACACACCGCCGCTCCTTTATTGGGGTGAGTACCTCCCGTACCGCCAGATCGGCGTCCGCGACCCCCTCGAGATCAAGCAGAACGAGGGCTCGTTCGCTTTCGATCTTAACCGGCAAATCCTGCATGTCCTCGACGAGCTTTATCTTCTCTTTATGGGCCGGTTGGATGAAGGGCGTGATCTTGGGGATGAATTCGTACTGCTTGTGTGAGGTGAGCACAAGGTCCCGGCCGAGATTGAGCGCGTTGACGGAGACTGCGCGCGCCAAGAGGTCATAGGGCACATAGTCACCTTCAAAGAGATTGAAACTGCCATAACCGCCGAGCATTTGATCAAGCATTGGTATCCCGGTTGAGATGCGCAGCTCAGTGAGATCAGGTAGCGGTTTCGGGATTGCGAGATTCTCAAGGTCCACCTGAGTATGTTCTTTGAACTCCGTGAACGCTTTGAACATGCCCTGATCGAGCGTAAAGAGACGAACGGGATTCGTGATCTGGCAGCCCCGGAGCTTCTGCATCACCATCCGTCGCAGACGGCGCTCGCGGTTCATAGCGCTCTTAACGAGCACGACACCGTCAACAAGGTAGTCGAGTGCGGTCTGACCGGTATACTCAACAAGCAGAATGATCTTCGTCCGCGTCTTCCGTGAGAAGTCGCAGAGATTGTGCTCCAATTTCTCACGCTCCCGTGACTCATAGAACCCCGTATAGGAAGCGATCGCATCCCATGAGTCAATGATAATGATCGGGCTCTCCATCTTTTCCGTCCGCGTATAGACGGCCTTAAGGAAATCGGGGACGGAGGTATATCTGAGCGGCTTGATCGTTACCCCGGTAGTTTTTATCGCGCGTTCACGCTCCGACTGGGTCGCATCGATGATGTTCTCCGCGGCGATTTTATCCCTGATCCAGGGATGCTGCATGTACAAGGTCTCGGGATCGACGCGTGTAGAGAGGTACGCACCGTTACCCTTAAGCATACTGAGCAGGGTAAGCGCAAAGGCCGTCTTGCCCGTGCCCGGCGGACCTTTGATCAGCAGCGTCTTGCCATACGCGTCCTCGAAGAACGTCTGTATATCGCGTGGAATTCCGGAATACTCTTCTGCCATTTCTTGACGGTAATAATAAGATAAACATTACCATTCTCTTTCCTGTAATATATAACTTAACGGCGCATCGTACAATCAGTCACTCGCAACGCGCCGGGCGCACGGTTGATGAACTTAAAGAAAGCGTTAGTGGAAATTCTCGACGAGCGGACGATTGATAAGCTGGTCACCTCGTTCGACCGCATTGGCGAGGTCATTATTATTCGGATCCCGGAGGACGCGCAAGCCGAGCAGATGCATATCGCGGAAGCACTTCATACAGTCTATCCAAAGGTTCGCACCATCGCGGCCGTGCCACTCCACGCCCAAACTGATGACCGCTATCGGACAAGGGATCTTACAGTGATCTGGGGCGATCCAAGTCTGGAGACCACGTACTGTGAGCGCGGCTGCCGGTATAAGGCGGACCTCAAGCAGGTCTTTTTATCGCCGCGGCTCTCGTACGAGCGGATGCGTATCGCAGAGAAAGTCGCGCCGGGTGAAACGATACTCAACATGTTCGCAGGGGTCGGTTGCTTCTCTATTCTGATCGCGAAACTGCAACTGGACGCGACGGTCTATTCCGTCGATGTGAATCCGCATGCGTTTTCATACCTGCAGGAGAACGTTGCGTTGAACCGGGTCGAAGGACGCGTGATCCCTGTTCTGGGTGATGCCGGGGACGTGGCGGCGGAATTGCAGGGCCGGATAGACCGTGTGCTCATGCCGTTGCCAGAAAGCGCCCATGCGTTCTTACCCGCCGCGGTACGCGCGTTACGATTGTGGCGTGGAGGAGATGCTGGAGACGGAACAGCGGGTATGATCCATTATTATGCCGTGGCGAGGGGTCGAGGCGAGCGTGATTTGTTGACAGCACCCTTTGCGCGCGCGGAAGAGCTCATCGCCGCTGCGTTCGGTGACCGCATACACGTGCAGAGAGAGGAGCAGCGGATTGTCCGCTCGGTCGGCCCGCGGAAATATCATGTTGTCCTGGATCTGCGGATGACGCGAGAACGCTGATCCAGACCCACGGCAGGGCACATGACGGCGACCGTGCGGAAAGTATTTGTCATTGCGGCTCTTTCAACACTTGGTGTGATTGCGCTGGATGCAACGCGGTGAGCTGATACTTTCGGGCATTGTGGTACGCGGCAAAGAGTTTGATGCGGTCGAGGGCTCCATTGTGGTTGAGCAGGGCATTATCAAGGAGCTCAGCGAGCAGAAAGTAGCAGCGGACCTTGAAGGCATTATCGTGCCTGCGTTCGTCAACGCGCACACGCACATCGGTGATGCAGTAGCGAAGGAACCACCGGCTCTGCCGCTGGAGCAGCTTGTGGGCCCCGGGGGGTTCAAACACCGGATACTGGCGGAGACGCCCTACGCTCAGCTGGTTACGGCGATGCAGGAGACCATTACGGATATGTTAGCAACGGGTACACAGCTGTTCGCGGACTTCCGCGAGGGCGGTATTCGTGGCACGAATGCGCTCCGCGAGGCGTTAAAGCCCGGTAAAGGCGGTGTAAAACCACATGGTAAGATACTGGGCAGACCTGCTGATAGCGTTGTCAAGGAGGAGCTTGAAGCGCTTTTCGCGCTGGTTGATGGCATTGGAATGTCGAGTGTTGCCGACCATGATCCTGAAGATGTGCGGACGTTAGCTGCGGAAGCGAAGGGTCGGGGTAAGTTGTTCGCGCTGCACGCAGGTGAACGGACTGCAGAGGATATAGAAGGTGCCGTGGAACTCGAGCCGAATTATATCGTGCATTTAGTGAAGGCATCGTCGCAGGATTTTACGAGGATGGTGGAGAAGGGTATAGCTGCAGTGGTCTGCGTTCGTGCTAATCTGGTCAATGGATTAGGTGTGCCGCCGGTGAAGCAGATGCTCGAAGCGGGATTAACCGTTGCTCTCGGCACGGATAACGTCATGCTCAATGCGCCCGATATGCTGACGGAGATGGAGTTCATCGCGAAGCTCTTTCGACTTGATGACCGTGAGGTGTTGAGGATGTGCACACTCAACGCTGCTCAGGTGTTACAGGAAGCTGAAACGATAGGCTCATTAGAAGAAGGCAAGAGGGCGAATCTCGTGGTGATCAGTACCGAAACGGCGAATATGCGGCATGTACGGGATCCGGTGAAAGGAGTTGTGCGGCGGGCGACCCGGAACGATATCCTGGCGGTGGTGCATGACGGGGAGCTGTATCATAGCATTAGACGGTAACTATTTTTGGAGACTCGATGAATTCAGAGCTTATCACGGAATTCCTTCGGAAAGGAAACGTCTTCGCCGTCGTCGGCGTTTCCCGCAATCCGGAGAAGTATGGCCATAAGGTCTACAAAGACCTGAAGGAGGCGGGCCATACCGTTTATCCCGTGAATCCGTATCTTGATGAGGTATTGGGCGATCGGTGCTATCCTTCACTGAGCGACCTACCAGGTAAGCCCGATGTTGTTGAGACCGTTGTTCCGCCCGCCGTAACGGAGCAGATCGTGCGAGAATGTCATGCACTGGGGATCGATAAGGTCTGGATGCAGCCGGGCTCGGAATCCGCACAGGCGATCGCGTTCTGCAAACGGAACGGTATAAAATTCGTACAGGGCGTTTGCGTGATGGTACAGCGGCGAACACGCCGTTAGCTCCGGTGGACTCGCGCGAACTGAAATGGCGATCGCAGGTGAGCGGGTATGCATTCGGGATAGCTGCGGAGAAAAAAACTATACATACATATATACATACGTACATACATCGTCACTGAGCGTTCGCTCGTTTCCGCTGCTATTCCCTGAGGGTAATGAGCGCTTTTTCTCGTGCCTCAGCGTGTAATCTACTGCCCTGGTCTCACCCGCAAGGATGATCGCGAACATGGTTCTCTTCTTTTCTGAGAACGCGGTAAGCAAGAGTAGCTGGCGGTTCTGACTAGAATTTTATGTGCGTAGCACGCTAGTAACACATGAGGCACGCACGTACTATGGGAATCCAGACGTCTACGGAGATCACGCGGTTATTGAAAGAGCGTTGGGACAGGAGCAAGCAGAGAGCGGATTGGCGCGTGCTCAGCGGCTGCAATCCAAAGGGGCGACATGATATGTTCATCTCCAGCCCGGATCACCTCTGGCAGCTCAAATTCGAGCAGACCGGTAGCAGCGAGGCGATCGGGTTTGGCCTGGATGTGGGCACGCTTGATGAAGAGCTCAAAGCGCTCATGAGCCGGGGCTCGCCCGTGCCTTTCGGATTGATCGCGCCCCAGAAAGCGGATCTGGCAATTATTATGGCTGGTGTGCAGCAGTACTCCTCGGATACGACGCAGAAACTCTGCAAAGAGTACATCTCGGGCGAGCAGGCGCGGCTGGATGAGAAACTGGATCGCGAGCTCGAGCGACTGCAAACCGAGCCGGGCTTCAGGCGGCGGTACCGGGAGCAAAAAGAGCGGGAGCGCATCCCGTACGTGTAATTAATGGTACTTCATCTGGATAAGAAAGGGATTCGTGTACTGGGCATTGCCGAGAGTTTCCGGCGCGAGGATGAGAAGTCGGTGCTCGCCGGTATCGTGATGCGATCCGATCTGGTCATTGACGGCATGGGCTTCACGCGCATCACTGTGGGGGGCATGGACGCGACTGATGGGGTAATACGCCTCGTTGCTTCGCTCCAACGGGACGACATAAATGCACTCATGCTCAACGGCTGCGTTATCAGCTGGTTCAATATCATTGAGCTAACGAGCCTCTACGAGCAGCTGCATATTCCGCTCATCTGCGTGACCTATGAGGAATCAGCGGGTTTGGAAGCGCACATCGCCACGCACTTCGACGACGCGGATCGTGACATACGACTCGCAGCTTATCAGCGGCTGGGCGCGCGAATCCCCGTAACGATAAACGCTGATTATGAAGATCTCATACGGTTTCTGGGTCTGGAGAAGGCGGACGCCGTGAAACTGCTCAAACGCTTCACCACCCACGGCAGGATACCCGAGCCCCTGCGTGTTGCGAAGCTCGCCGCACGAGCGCTTCTTACCAGTGTTGAAACTGTTTGATTGCGGGAAGCGCTTTCGTTTCGTTCAGTTCAGTTCAGTTCACGAGTGGCTGCGTGTGGGTGTTAGAGCAGTACGTCGATATCCAACTGCTCTGACAATTCCTTATATCTGTTCCGGATCGTCACTTCGGTCACGCCGGTAACGTCTGATACCTCTTTCTGGGTGCGGTGCTCGCCGCCGAGTATCGCGGCGATGTAAATAGCAGCCGCGGCAATGCCGATAGGGCCTCGACCGTTGGTCAGCTCCTCCTCTGATGCGCGCTTGATGATCTCAATGGCTTTGGACCTGATATCGCCGGTCAAATCGAGCAGGGAGCAGAACCGAGGCACGAAATCGACTGGAGATGCGGGCGAGACCTTCAGATCGAGCTCGCGTAAGAGGAACCGATATGCCCGGCTAATCTCCTTCTGGCCCACGCGAGAGATGTCCCTGACCTCCTCCAGCGTGCGCGGAACGCCGTATTGCCGGCAGGTGATGTACAGGATCGCGGTCGCGATGCCCTCAATGCTCCGACCGCGAATGAGTCGTTTCCGCATCGCCTTTCGATAGAGCATCGATGCCGCTTCCCTGATGTTCATGGGCAGTTTGAGCGCGCAGGCCATTCGATCGATCTCCGAGAGCGCGAATATGAAGCTCCGTTCGGTCGTGTTCGCGATGTGTGTACGCTGCTGCCATTTTTTTAATTTGTACTGGCCCTGACCCGTGGGCGACCAGGTAACCAGCGTGCTCAAGCCCTTATCATGAATCCGATAGGTCATTGGCGCACCAACGCGTGCGCGTCTCGAAATCTGCTCAAAATCAAAGGCACGCCACTCAGGCCCGAGATCAACGATATTCTCCGCGACTACAAGGCCACACTGAGAACAGAAGAGCTCCGCCCTGCCATAGTCCCGTATAAGATTCTTAGAGCCGCATTCAGGACAAATCTTGACCGTCTCGTTATAATCAGCTGTGTTATCTTCTTTCCCCTCGTGATGCTTCCCCTCTTCCGTATCCGTCTTAGGGGTCACCATTTCATTCTAAAAAGCCGTCGTGAGTATATAAATCCCGAACTGTCCGCCACGATCTGCGCACGTAAAGGGGCAGGTCGTCAAAATCACGGCCTTTTCGTAGCGATTGTAGAAATTGTATGGTTTTTTTATCGGTCATATAGCCACTCCCGATCGTGCAGCCGAGTTCCGCTTCGAGCGCGCGTATCGAGCGATCCCGATGCACCTTGGCCACGATCGATGCGGCACTGACGAGCGGATACCGTTCATCCGCTTTGTTCTCCGAGATGAGCGCGACCTCACCACCACACGCATCCCGGTAACACGCACTCAGGTTCGCGGCGAACCGCTCGGGCTTCACATCCGCGGCATCCACAAAAGCCCGATCTGGTCGGAAATGCGTGAGCACGTCTGCAAACCGCTCGACCATGATCTCATTCATCGTGTGCCCTCTACGCCGCTCGTCGATCTCATACGCACGCATTTCCACCACAAACACCTCGGTCGCGGCCTCAATCTGCGCCGCAAGAGCTTCACGCCGGGCTGGACGTAACTGTTTCGAATCGCGCACACCCAGAGCGTCGAGCCCGTCAAAATTCTGGACTCCCGCGATGAACATAGAGCCAATGACCGGGCCTTTACCGGCCTCGTCTATACCGATCTCCCGGATCTTTCGATTCTGGGTCTGCATTTTTGATCCCGCTCGCGAGCGTCACCCGACAAGATCGTCATATGCAGAAGAGGCAGCAACTGCTCCTTCGGCACACGCCACCACAATCTGTCGTACACCGCCCGTGACATCGCCCGCAGCATAGATGCCTGTTCTGCTCGTCCGCTGCCCTCTGTCTGTGCTGATATAGCCATTCGCATCGAGCATCAGGTGCAGTTGCAGAGCCAGGCTGTTGGCGGGATCCTCACCGACATAGATAAAGACCCCCTCGACCGGTACTTCCTCTTCGCTATCGCGCGCTTTATCATGTAGAAGCACGCTGCGCACGACCTTCTCGCCGCGAATCTCCTTAAGGATGGAATTCCAGAAGATGTGTATACCCGCCTCCTTCAGCGCAGTTTGTAAGTACTGCTCAGCCCTGAGCTCTTCGCGGCGGTGTATTAAGGAGACCTCAGCGCCGATATTCTGGAGATACAACGCGCCTCTCACCGCCGAGTCGCCGCCACCGACGACCATGACCGCTTTATTTCTGAAGAAGTACCCGTCGCAGGTCGCGCAGTAGGAAATGCCGCGGCCGAGGAATTCAGCCTCGCCCTTCACACCAAGTTTTCGCTTCTTCGTGCCCGTTGCGAGAATGATCGCAGAAGTGCGATACTCGCCCTTTTCCGTAACGACCCGCATCGTTTCCACGTGCTCAGGGGCCTCAATCGTTACGACGCCTTCCAGTTCCTGGATCTCCGCGTAGTCTGCTGTCTGCGCTTTGATCTTCTCGATCAGCTCCATGCCCCCAATCCGCCTGAACCCGGGATAATTATCGATCAGCGTGGCCTCGTTGGTCAAACCGCCACAGATACCCTTATCAAGCACGAGCGTCTTCAGACCGCTCCGCGCACCGAATATACCTGCAGTCAAGCCTGCAGGTCCCGCACCAACCACGATCAAGTCGTAATTTTCTTTATCGTTCGTCATGATCACGGACCTCTACCCCGCATCCATTCACTGATACCGGATAGTAGTGATTCAGCTATCACGTAGTTTTATAAGCGCGAGGTGCAGATATTAAAAGCGGCTTTGCCGGTACAGGGGGCCCGTGGTCTAGTTGGTTATGACGTCGCCTTGACAAGGCGGAGGTCGTGCGTTCGAATCGCATCGGGCCCATACTTTTTATTTTTGGTGGTTTCTGAGCGGTTTTTTTCTGTGTGATGTTATCGCGTAGTTACCCGGGATAACAAAGTCTCTCGCAGAGTACTTCAACCTCAATTATTGATCACCATATGTAAATTTGTTAGGAAATATACTTTCCGGGGCTTTCAAGTTTTCTAAGAAGTTTGTTAGTACCGTTTTCTTTTCCAAAGTAACGTTAGTACGACCACGAGCACCACCAGAACTGCTTCAAAACCCGGTACTGCACCTGCTCCCGATCCTTCTTCGAGTGCCAGTCTCACGAGTTGCGGACTCTCCTCTGCTCGTGCTACGACCGCCGTTATTGTTCCCCCTGCACCACTCGCCGTAATTTGAATGTCATCGCCTGCCGCATGGGCTGCATTTGGCTCCAGATGAGCTAGATCTACCAGATACCAGCCGCCATTCTCTGTGACCCCGCTGACTGCACTCCCGGTCGCGAGATTCGTGACCGTTACAGTAACCCCATCAAGTGGCGTTTTCCCCTTGCTGTCAAACACCTGCCCGTAGATGACAAACGGGGTGCTGACCCCCACCACCTGAACCGGTAGCAGCAACACGATGAGCACAGCAACCAGTACGGCACTCGTTGCCAGAACCGTAAACGTTCGCTTCATCTTACTTTAATACATACTACTCCTTTTTTCCTTAAAATTTGTTCAGTAAAGTTTTCTTTACTTAACTTTTCTTTTCCAAAGAAAAGTTAATGGTCAAAATGGAATTTTACGCGGCACCGCTCACCCTTGAGTTCAGTTCTTAGCCGGTCCACGTAGCGCATAATCATGAAGCCCGAGAGTTTGACCGTGGTAGTGGTATCACTGATCAATTCGCCTTCGCTAGGACGTTCAGCAGGGAATTCCATGGGCGAACCCGCGTACTGAATGTCCATGTCCAGATTGAACTCATCGAAACTGGCGTCGACAGTAATGTCACCTCTCGCCAGGTTCAAGAACGAGACCGATTCATAAAATTCCGTCAGTGCCGCGATCGCGTGGTAGATCACTTCCCTGCGCGCGCCCCAGGCCGCACCCTGCTTTTCCATAAACGCGAAGATGGTATCCGAGGTGTCCACACCGGGCCGCAGCACGAGCCGCTGCCGTTGCGCAATGCCAATGCGCAGGATGACATTCAGCGTTATTGCCAGGATCGTGGCCAGTGAGAGCGATGAGCTGAAGATGGGATAGATCCAGGGATGCAGGTTCTCATATAAGCCGGGTAATGCGTCCACGCTGAGCCCGAAGATCAACGGGATCCCCACCACGAACGTCTTCCGCACGTCCAGCATCCGTGACATGATGATCCTGAACCCGGTAACGATCATGAAGCTCACGGCATAGACGAGTGCAGCGCCCATTACCGGCTTGGGCATGATCACAAAGATCGCAGCCAGTTTGGGAAAGAACGCGAGCATGATCAGAATTCCACCGGCCGCATAGGCGATGCGCCTGCTCGTTGCGCCCGTCCCGATGGAGAGCCCGATATTACTCGAGGAGG
>JAFGKP010000064.1 GCA_016928455.1 Methanomicrobia archaeon | reverse complement strand
TGACGATGGCAGACCAGGTGATGACCTATCGGATCGTGGTGAAGGAGATAGCGCAGAAGTACGGGTACTATGCCTCGTTCATGCCCAAGCCGATCTTCGGAGTGAACGGATCAGGAATGCACACGCACCAATCACTCTTCGCGGATGATAAAAACGCGTTCTTTGATTCTGATGACCCGTATTCTCTCTCTGCGCTCTGCCGCGGCTATATCGCCGGGCTGCTGAGACATGCGCCTGAGATAACGGCAATCACCAACCAATTTGTGAACTCGTATAAGCGGTTGGTGCCGGGCTATGAGGCCCCTGTATATATCTCCTGGGCGCGGCGCAATCGCTCGACACTCGTTCGGGTGCCGATGTACAAGCCGGGGAAAGAGAAAGCAACCAGGGTAGAATACCGCAGCCCTGATCCGGCATGCAATCCGTATCTGGCATTCTCGGTCATGCTCGCGGCCGGGTTAGCGGGGATCAAGAACAGGTATGAATTGCCCGCACCGATGGAGAAGGATGTGTATGTAATGACCAATGAGGAGAAGAAGCAGCACGGGATAACTTCGCTACCCGGAAGTCTTATCGAAGCACTTGCGCTGACAGAGCAGAGCACTCTCGTTCGAGAAGCGTTAGGCGAGCACATCTTCACCAACTTCCTCATTTCGAAGAACGTCGAGTGGGACAGATATCGCATTACCGTATCGGAATGGGAGCTGCAAGAGTACCTGAGTGTGCTCTAAGTCCGCGAGCGTGGCCTTACGCAACGGGGATCGTTCGCTAACGGTGGAGAGGAGAAGCGGCATGAACGCAAAGAAGTTGAAGCAGGAACTGAATGCGCTGCTGGGTGATGAAGCGCGAATACGCACCGATGCCTTTGAGTGCGAGCTCTACTCCACGGACGTCGGCTCGGTCCCCTTTGCCAACCGTCTCTTCGAGACCGTACCACATCTGGTAGTACAGCCACAAACCGTTGACGCACTCACCAAAGTCGTTCGATTCGCGAGCACAGAAAAGGTGGCACTCTTTCCACGGGGCGCAGGCTCTTCGGGACTCGGTGGCGTTGTTCCCACGAAAGAGGGGATCGCTCTGGACCTCTCTGCTCTGAACAGGATTCTCGCGCTGAACAGGGAGCAGAAGACGATCATGGTCCAAACAGGAACTCGATGGTCAACGATAGAAACAGCTGCGCAGCAGGAAGGGCTCTCGCTGAGCGTGTACCCTTCGAGCTTCTTCTCTACCGTGGGGGGGTGGATCGCCTCCGGCGGCTACGGGATCGGAAGCTTTCAGTTCGGACACCTTAAAGAGCAGATCGAATCGATCGAGGTGCTCTTTCCTTCGGGTGATGTGCGGCTCTTTACTGCGGCGGATAAGGAGTTCCCCCTGTTTTTCGGTACCGAAGGGCAGTTCGGCGTCCTGCTCGCTGCTACCCTCAAAGTACGGAAGACGCCTGAGCGTCAGCTTCCACAGCTCCTGTATTTCGGCGGTGTCGATGCAGCGCTCACGTTCGTGACCGAGCTGATCCAATCGAAGATCCGACCGTATCACATCAAGTATCTCGATGCCGCCCACCTTAAGGAGGTAAATAAGCTGATCGGTGAGGAGCTCTATGCAGAGCGCGATGCTGTCCTGGTGACACTGGAAGATCACGCGGAGGATTTGAAATTCAGGCAGTTCGCAAAGAATCGCGGTATTGCCGCCGACGAGTATCTGGCACGATACCTCTGGCACGAACGACTCTTCCCCATGAAGCGGCGCAGCACTCAGCCGACCCTCTTAGCCTGCGAGCTTATCATGCCACTGAGGTACGTGGCTACCTATATGAACAAGGCGAGATGGATAGCAAAGCGGTCTGGGCTCGATCTTCAGGCGGAAGCGCATATGGCGGGCGAAACAGACGCGCTGGTGCTGCTCTCGTTCCTCTCTGACGTACGGAACCCATGGCGATACCTCGCTCATCTCGCGCTCGTTCCGCGACTCACCATGCTCGGGATCAAACGGGGAGGAGCGCCGTACAACGTCGGGATCTGGAATGTGCCCTTTATCACCCAGAAGGCTGATCCGCAGACACTGCGGGCCTATCGAGCATATAAGCGGAAGGTTGACCCGTGCAACATCCTGAATCCGAACAAATTCTTCGCGGTCCGAACCAGGTGGGGGGTTATTCCTGATCTGCTCTTCAACCCGAGCCTGTTCAAACTGCTCATTCGCGGCGCGTCGCTCTTTACACCACTTATGGCACGCTCAGGTGAGGACCGTAATCATGAATCAGTGTTGGAGAAGACCATGTACTCCTGTGTGAAATGTGGCAGCTGTGCTGCTCAATGCCCCGCGTACGCGGTTACGCAGGATGAGTCGCTCGTTCCGAAGAACAAACTGTACCTCGCTAAAAAGCTGCATGAAGGGGGTCACGTCTCGAAACGTGAGGCTGAGAAGGCATTTCTCTGTATGCACTGCGGGCTCTGCCGCGAGGTCTGTCAGAATGATCTGGATCTGGTAGCGGCGTGGGAAGAGCTGGAACAGCGGCTGGAGCAGCGGTTTGGACGACCAGAGCAGGCAGTACGGGAATTCGTCTCGATTGCGGAGGACAGTCCAGCGTACTGGAGGTGCGTACATGCCCAGGAAATATAATATCACTGTCTTACCTGCCCCACCACGCGTTCCACCCCCGGGGAAGTACGTGATTGTGCGGAGCGAGGAGTGCATCAATTGTGGACGGTGCACACACGTGTGCATTTACGGCGTGCACCAGCGGCTGGAGAAGGACCCAAGATGTTTGGCAGAACCCGAGAGTCAACGCTGTAAGGGCTGTTTCCGCTGCGTTCAGGAATGCCCGCGAACGGCTTTAACCCTCATGGATAATGAGACCTACACCCAGCTGGGCGATTCCTACTGGACTCCGGAGATCATCACCACAACCTGGTATCAGGCAGAGACGGGAAAAGTTCCGGTATCCGGAGCAGGCTATGCAGGCCCTTTCTCTGGTTCCGGGTTCGACGGCATGTGGACCGACATGTCTGAGATCGTGCGACCGACACGGGATGGCATTCATGGGCGGGAATACATCAGCACCTCTGTGGACATCGGCGGCAACGTGCGGGCCATCACCTTTGACGACCAGGGAAAGATCGGCGTACCACTCCCGCGTACACGCAGTGTTCCGCTTCCGATCATCTTCGAGCGGCCGCCGTTTGGCAGGAGCGAGCCGGTGTATGCGGCAGTAGCGAAGGCTGCCGCTGCGCTCGACACGGTCATGCTCGTGGACGCTGAGGAGTACTGTGAGCGGAGCTATGCGGCGAATCTCGTGCCGGTGTTCGTCGCGGCTGAGCCGGGTCACGCGCGCAAGGAGCTAGAATCGTGCCTTAAAACCGCGCCCATGGTAGAATTCACCTATGATCGTGCTGTGTTGAAGGTGGTAGCGGATGCACGGAGCATAACCCCCGGGAGTATCATCTCGGTACGGGTCCCGTCTGGTGAGGCGGTGGAGGAGATCGTGGCTGAATTGGTGGCAGGAGGCGTTGAGGTCATTCACCTCTGCGCGGACCGTAATGGAAGGACCCTCGAGTCAACTGAGTCGCGATTCGTTACCGACATGATTCGCACGGTCCACCGCTATCTGGTCCACCTCAAGATGCGAGATAGGGTGACCCTCGTGGTGAGTGGCGGGATCGCACTGCCCGAGCATGTGGCAAAAGCAGTACTCTGTGGCGCGGATCTCACGGCCATCGATGTGCCGCTGCTCCTCGCGCTCGGATGCCAGTATTGCCGTGATTGTTTGCACGGAAGAGCGTGCCCCGTGGGGCTGAAGGACCTTGATCCTGACTACGGCGCGCAGCGGATCGTCAACCTTATGGCTGCATGGCGGAACCAGCTCCTCGAGATACTCGGAGCTATGGGCTTGCGTGAAGTGCGAAGACTCCGCGGCGAGGTCGGCAGGGCGATCGTCTGTGAGGAAATCCAGAAGGAGACATTCGATCGGATCTTTGTAAAGGAGGTGTTCAATCATGCAAAGGCCTGAAATTAGATTTGCCCCCTCACGATTTTTAAACGAGATCGGCGAGGTGGAAGTGAAGCGAGCGGTATCGAGCTGCATCAATTGCGGAATGTGCGCGAGCATATGCCCGTTTGGCGTGCACGACCGAAAAGCGGGCTTCAACAGGATTGCGAAGCCGTTAAGCTATCTCTGCATCGGCCACGCCTGCGAGGATGAGCCCTTTTACTGCGTGGACCAGTGCCCCCGGAAAGCGCTCTCGTTGGTCGAAAATCCCCTGTATCGCACCATCGGCGATCGGCGGTGGACTCGTGATCTAATCCTCGGTACATGGAAGCAAGCAGAAACCGGATTACCGCTCACGGGACTTCGCTATGAGATCGGAGACTCGGGTGGCGGGTTCGACCGGATTTTCTTCACGTTCGAGAGCGCGGAGCGCGGTGATGCTGAAGAGAGGGGCATGATAAGCACCGCGATCAACCTGAACAAGAGAGCGGGAGAGCAGCTGAAGATCGAGGTGCCGTTCTATGGTGGCGGCATGTCCTTTGGCTCTATCAGCCTCTCGGTCATGCTCGCACGTGCAAAAGCGGCGCAGGCCTGGGGCACCTTCACCTGCACCGGTGAGGGTGGCTACCCTGAGCCGTTACGGGCCTACGACGATAACATGATCACCCAGGTAGCAACCGGGCTCTTCGGCGTCTCTGAAGAGACCATCCAGCGGGTCAGGATCGTGGAGCTTAAATACGCGCAGGGCGCGAAACCGGGCCTCGGCGGGCATCTACTGGGTGATAAGGTGACCGCAGACGTCGCTCGTATGCGGGAAGCAGTACCTGGATGCAGTTTGTTCTCGCCGTTTCCGTTCCACAGTGTCTACTCGGTGGAGGATCACGAGAAACACATCGATTGGATAAAGACGATCAATCCCGAGGCGCTCGTCTCCGTGAAGGTCTCGACCGCACGAGACGTGGATATGGTGGCCGTAGGTAGTTATTATGCCGGTGCGCACATTATCCATCTCGACGGCAGCTACGGCGGCACGGGAGCTGCGCCAGACATAGCGAAGAAGAATATCGCCATGCCGATCGAGTATGCAATTCCGAAAGTGCATGCGTTCCTCAAAGAGGAAGGGATCAGGGACAAGATGACGGTGATCGCAAGTGGTGGCATACGAACCGCTTATGACGCGGCCAAAGCGATTGCATTGGGTGCTGACGGCGTTGCGCTCGGCACCACTGAACTTGTGGCGCTGGGCTGCGTACGCTGTGGGAGTTGTGAATCGAGCAGAGGCTGCCCGCGTGGCATCGCAACCACTGATCCCGAGCTTACCAGAGCGCTCGATGTGGACTGGGGCGCACAACGCCTCATCAACCTCTATGCCTCGTGGCGAAGCACATTCGTTGAGATCCTCAGCAAGCTCGGCATGCGGAGCGTCAAGGAGCTCGTAGGGCGATATGAGTGCCTGCTCCATCTCGATTATCTGACTGAGAAGGAGGTGAGAACTGATTGATGAGCGTGCATTATAGTACTGAGGCTGAAGGTGGCTGCGGCGTCGTGGGCTTTGCCTCCACCGCTCCCGTCAAGGGCAAGCATATCTTCAAACCCGCATATCAGATGCATAACCGGGGCAATGGAAAAGGAGGTGGAATCGCTGCGGTTGGGCTTTCGCATGAGGATCTCGGCGTTTCTCGATCTGTGCTCGAAGAGGATTATCTGCTCCAGATCGCGTTACTTGATCCTGCGGCACGTGAGGCGCTTGAAGCGGAGTTCATTGCACCCCATCTGGACATTGACCATGCCGAACGGCTACCGACCGTAGCTGATTACCGCGCGGTAGATGGGCTTGAGACCGAACCACCGGAGGTGTGGCGGTATTTTGTCCGGGTCAAAGCGGAGGTGCTCGACGCTTACATAAGGACGCACGGCCTGGAGGAGTGGGAGCGACGGAAGGTCGAGGATCATTTGATCTTTCAGAACAGTCTCCGGATCAACAAGAAATTCTACGCTGCGCTCGGCGATAAACGCGCGTTCGTGCTCTCACACGGCAGGAATATGATGATCCTGAAGATCGTCGGGTACGCGGAAAGCATCATCCAGTATTACCAGCTCGAAGAGTTCCGCGCCCATATCTGGATCGCACACCAGCGGTATCCAACCCGAGGCAGGGTCTGGCATCCCGGCGGCGCGCACCCCTTTGTGGGCATGCATGAGGCGTTTGTGCACAACGGTGACTTCGCGAACTATCATTCCGTGGTCGAGTACCTCATCCAGCGCGGGCGGGAGCCCTTATTCCTGACTGATACCGAAGTTGCTGTGCTCCTCTTCGACCTGCTCAACCGTGAGTACAGCTATCCGCTGGAATATCTGATCGAGGCAATGGCGCCGACCACCGAGCGCGACTTCGATCTGCTACCGCCTGAGAAGCAGGAAATCTACCGCGCATTGCAGACCACACACATCCACGGCTCGCCTGACGGCCCCTGGTTCTTTATCGTCGCCCGAAACGAGCCGTATGAGAATGCCCTCCAGTTGATCGGGATAACTGACACGTCAATGCTGAGACCACAAGTGTTCGCGCTGGTCGAGCATGGCGACCTGCAAATCGGGCTCATCGCATCGGAAAAGCAAGCGATCGACGCGACCCTGAAGAGTCTCGCTGAGGAGGACAGCCGCTTTCCCTCGGTCGCTGACAGATACTGGAACGCACGAGGCGGGAGTTATACCGACGGTGGCGCCTTTATATTCACCCTGCGCGGCACTGAGACGAAAGCGCTCGAGTGCACCAATAAATTCGGTGCACGGATAACCATACCGGAGAATCAGACTCATGGCGATTTCTCGATACCGGTTAGCGAACCGTCGGATAGCGGGAGCCTTCGAGCGCTGCTTGACGCCGCTCTGGAGCGCTCGGATGCGCTATTCGCATTCCTGAGCTGTGGAACGAAGGACTGGGATTGGAATCAAGTGCGGTGGACGCTGAACGAGCTGGTAAGGTACGCGCAACAGAACGAGCAAGCGAAGGCAATGGTGATCGAAGGGCTGACGTTGCTCAACGACCGCAGATACAACACGGGGAGCAAGAAACGGAGTTCGATTATCCAGGCTGTTCGCGAAGCGCTTCATAAGATCTTCGATGCAACGCCCTCGATCGAAACCCGAGCCCACGGAAGGTATCATCTCATCCGCTGGTTGACCAAGGACAACCTGCGACCGCCAGGGAGCGCAAGCGACGTGCTGGTCATGGACGTTGCGGAGTTCCCGCCTGAAGGCGCGGAAAGTGCCGCGCGACTGCTCGTTGCCGCTTACAAGAGGGGTTGGCGTCAATTCGTCGTGTATAACGCGCAGGGCCATCGGTTTTGCGGCTCTGGATTAGGAGCGCAGACCACCGGGGTACGGATCGACGTCTACGATAGCGCAGGCGATTATCTCGGCTCATCGATCGATGGCGCCGCGGTGTACGTGCACGATGATGGCCAGGATCAGCTCGGGCAGATCGTAAAGAGCGGTAAACTCGTGATCTTCGGTGACGTCGGCCAGACGTTTATGTATGGTGCAAAAGGCGGTGAAGCATACGTGCTGGGCAATACCGCGGGCAGACCACTCATCAACGCCGTGGGCAAGCCACGGGTGGTCATCAACGGAACCTGTCTCGATTATCTCGCGGAGTCCTTTATGGCCGGTGATCCGCTGAACGGGGGTGGTTTCGTGGTAGTTAACGGACTGGAACCAGATGAGCATGGCCGCTTTCATGAGCAGGATACGCCATACCCAGGCTCCAATCTGTTCTCGCTCGCCGCCGGCGGTGCGATTTACATCCGGGATCCGCATTGCCGACTGGTAGCGGAGCAGCTCAACGGCGGAGCGTTCTCCACAGTTACACCTGCGGACTGGGCGCTCATCTTGCCGTATTTGCAGGAGAACGAGCGACTCTTCGGTATTTCCGTGGATGACGAGCTCCTCAGGGTAAACGGCGCCCGGAAACAGCCACAAGAGGTCTATCGCAAGGTACAACCGATAACGAGCACCTTCAGCAACGGGATGGGTCAAGTATGACAAGCGAACTTTGCGACAATGGGACGCGGCTCGCACGAGACCACGAGAGCCGAGGCGTTATTAACGCCGCTATCCGAAAGGGTATTAGAAGAGGCAAAGTGGTGGCGGAGAATCGTCAATAATCAGCGGATAATCCTGATAAAATACAGAGAGTATAACGAACGGAGAGCGCTGAGAAGAAGGTAGATGAACACCAGCAGCAGCGAGCCAAAGGTGCGAGAAGCTTGTGGGATTGTGGGCATCGCACATAGCAGTGATGACGTTGCACTGCCCCTGTATTATGCGCTCTATGCGCTGCAACATCGCGGGCAGGAATCTGCGGGCATCGCTGTCTTTCGTGGCATGAGCACGGATGAAAACCCTGATGAACGAGATGCCCAGGCGAAGGAGATTCGGTCGGAAAAAGGTATGGGGCTGGTTGCTGAGGTCTTCTCGCCACAGCACTTAGCCGAGCTGCAGGGATCGATGGGGATCGGTCATGTGCGATATCCGACGACCGGAGCGCCGCTGCTGGAGAACGCCGAGCCGCTTGTCGTCAATTACCAGAAAGGTGAATTCGCGCTCGCCCACAACGGCAATCTCGTGAATACCCGTGAGTTACGCGCAGAACTGGAACGGGAAGGCCGGATTTTCCATTCGGAGACCGACACGGAGGTAATCGCGCAGCTGCTGGCACGGGAACTGGTTGAACACGATCCTATCGCGGCACTAACGGAGGTCATGCGACGGGTCGTCGGCTCCTATTCACTCGCGATCTTGATGGACAGCATGTTACTGGCAGTGAGGGACCCCTTCGGGATTAAGCCGTTGTGCATTGGTGCGCTCACGGACGAGCGCCGCAGCATGAACGTCGGCTACGTGATCGCGTCAGAGAGCCCGGCGATTGATACACTGGGCGGGACACTCATCCGCGACGTTAATCCTGGCGAGATGCTGGTCATCCATGCTTCGCATCCCGCAAGAGCGCGCAACCCCGCGGATCACCGCGACCTGAAACTCATACGTCATCAGCTTCACCCGGGGGTACCGAGCGCTCACTGCGTCTTCGAGTACATCTACTTCGCACGGCCGGACTCGATCATCGATGGACAGCTCGTTTACGACGTCCGCATGAAGATAGGCGAGCGGTTAGCCGTTGAGCATCCGGTGAGTGCAGATATTGTAACGCCGGTGCCTGATTCGGGGATCACCTGCGCGATCGGGTACGCGAAACGCTCGGGGATTGAATACCTCGAAGGATTGATAAAGAATCGCTATGTGGGCCGAACGTTCATTATGCCCGAGCAAAGGGCACGAGATATGAGCGTGCACGCGAAGTTCAATATCGTACGGGCGAACGTGGCGGGTAAGCGAGTCGTTCTGGTCGATGACAGCATCGTACGGGGGACGACCATGCGGAAGCTCGTGAGGTATTTGAGAGCGGCTGGGGCAAAGGAGGTGCACCTACGTATCGGGAGCCCGCCCATCATCGCACCCTGCTATCTCGGCATCGATACCCCCACGCGGGACGAGTTGATCGCGTCCACGCGCACGATCGAAGCAATTCGTGATTATTTAGCCGCTGATTCACTCGGCTATCTCAGCCTCCAAGGCTTGATCATGGCCGTTGGGATCGAGGCAAACAGCCTCTGCCTGGGCTGTCTCACAGAGCACTACCCGGTCAGGATACCGGGCGAACGCTGCAGCGCGCTGCAGGCGACCCTGACCTAACCTTCACGAACGAGCGCTCACGTAGCAACAAGCAAAAAAAGAGAAAAAAGGGGAAGCGGGTTCGATTACCGTTACTACGCGGCTGTTTCCGCTTCCTTGCGCTCGACTTCTTCCGTGAGCGCCGCTTCCGGCGGTTCTGGTGGTGCCTCGAAGGTCGCTTCTTCAACAGCAGCACTGAGGTCAACTACCGTAACGGGAACCTTGCGCTGCAGCAGTGCTTCGATCTGTGCATACAATTGCCGGTCTCTGAAATGCTTCATGGTTGCCGCTCCTGACGGGCAGACCGCGTTACAACCGCCGCACCCCTTGCACATCGCTTCGTTCACCGTCATGACCTGCCGGACCTCGTCAAGTGTGAGCGCTCCGTACGGGCAGATCTCAGCACACGTGCCGCAGCCAATGCAGATCTCTTCGTCGATCTGCGAGATTGCCGGCTCGATCGTTGCTATACCCTGTACCAGGTAGACGAGCGATCCTGCTGCTGCTGCTTTGCCCTGTGCTATGCTGTCCGGAATGTCTTTCGGACTCGC
>JAFGKP010000063.1 GCA_016928455.1 Methanomicrobia archaeon | reverse complement strand
CGTATCGGAACCGCGCCCACACTCTGGGCTTCTATCCCCTCGCTCCCGAAGACCACGTGCGCCGTGATATTCTCGACCTCTCCCAGAGTCATCCACTGTACGACATCGCCGCCAGTACCGTTCGTCTGCATCCTGATCTCAAACTTCCCGGGCTTGCCGACGATGTTCTTTGCCGTTCCAATGTCCACCCCGGCGAGATCCACGAGAATGAACTCGTTGCCCACCGTTCGCGGCTGTATATCCGCCAGTCCCAAAAGGTTAAGCTTGATCTCGATGATGCGTTTCGTCTCATCCCTCGTATCCGTCGTTACGCCCGTCTCGTAAAAGTCGGTGCCGTCAGGCCGTTTCGCGATACTGCCACCAATCTCTGTCAAAATCGCCGATAAGTTCTCTTTTGTCACGCTCTTCCGAATCTCATAGACGGTCACGTCCTCGAGCGTGAAGTAGACCACTTCCGCATTTAACTGCTCTTCAAGGAACGAGGCGACTGCGTCGTCAGAGACCGGAGCCTCGATACCCACGACAGCCCCTTCTAACTGTAGCTGCAGCCAGGAACCGCCGACCAAATCCAGGCCGTACTTTAAATTCCCGTCAATTCCAGCGTCAGCGGGCGGCGGAGGGTACGCATAAATGGCAATGAGCGCGGCGCACAGGAAGACCAGCAGCGCAAGCACTCGCACGTCCGTAAGCACTCCTTTCCCCGTCATATCAAACGTTCTTCTCTCCCTCGTTTCCCCCTGCTTGATACTATGCAGAAGGTACAACGATATATAAATTCGTGGATTTCTCTGTTCTTCGCCGCTGCGGACACCTGCGGATCTTAGAACAGAAGGTGCGCCAGGGCCACCTAGACCGAACAAATCCGGCACTCGCCTGCGAACTCCGAATCTGCAGAGACGAATTCGTCGAGCATCAGCTTGGGAATCGCCAACGAGAGAATGTCCTGCTTGCAACCGTAGCGGTACACGGTAATTCCTTTGCACTTGAGCTGATGTGCAAGCATGAAGACCGCCCTGACATCCTCGGGAGACGCGTCAGCGGGGAGATTAACGGTCTTTGAGACGGCATTATCAGTGTATTTCTGAAATGCCGCCTGGACGCGCACGTGCCACTCAGGCTCAAGATCAAGTGCGGTCACAAAGATCCGTTTGATTTCGGGTGGAATGCTCGTAATCTCCTGTATCGAGCCCCGTTTTACGATCTCGTCTATTAAGCCCTTGCGGTAAAACCCCGCTTCCTTTGACCGCGCTTCAAAGAGCTTATTTATCTCCAGCATGCCGCCCATAACGTTGCGCACAAAGGCAACGGCAAAGAGTGGCTCAATGCCGCTCGAGCAGCCTGCAATGATGCTTATGGTGCCCGTGGGCGCGATGGTGGTCACCGTCGCGTTCCGCATCGCATCGGCTTCAGACCACACACTGCGCTCGAAATTGGGAAAAGATCCTTTTTCGCGCCCAAGCGATTCTGAACAGTTTCGCGCTTCTTCCGTGACAAATTTCATCAACTGTTCAGCGAACGCAAGCGCTTCTGAGGAATTATAGGCGATCTCCAGCTGGATGAGCAGCTCTGCAAATCCCATGACGCCGAGCCCGATCTTTCTGTTTCCTTTCGTCATCGCCTCGATCTCGGGCAGCGGATACCTGTTCACGTCGATCACATCGTCCAGGAACCGAATGCAGGTCCAGATCGTTTCACGCAGTCGCTCCCACGCAACCTCGCCGCGCTTTGGCTCGCTGAATTTGGCGAGGTTAATGGAGCCAAGATTGCAGGATTCGTAGGGGAGGAGCGGCTGTTCGGAACACGGATTGGTTGCCTCTATCTCGCCGAGCGTTGGGAGTACGTTGTGCCGGTTGATCTCGTCGATGAAAATGATGCCGGGATCACCGAGCTTCCAGGCATACGTAACGAGCTCATCGAAGACCTCGCAAGCGCTTATTTCACGCACCGCCTCATTCGTTCGTGGATTGATGAGCTTATAGCTCCCACCTCGCTCGACCGCCTGCATGAACTCATCAGTCACGGCAACTGCGGTATTAAAATTAAGGAACTCGCCACCCTCTTTCGCCCGTATGAATGCTATGATATCCGGATGGCTAACGGCCATAATGCCCATATTCGCGCCGCGACGTTTACCGCCCTGTTTGATCACGCCTGTAGCGACATCGAAGACGCGCATGAAGGATACGGGCCCCGAGGCGACCCCCCCGGTCGATCGCACCATGTCACCCTGTGGTCGGAGTCGTGAAAATGAAAAGCCTGTTCCCCCACCGCTCTGGTGGATCACGGCCATGTTCTTTACCGCGCCGAAGATACCTTCCATAGAATCCTCGACGGGTAGAACGAAGCACGCGGCAAGCTGTCCGAGTTCAGTACCGGCATTCATGAGCGTGGGGCTGTTGGGAAGGAATTCGAGATTCCGCATGAGGCTGAAGCACTCACGTTCGAACACGCGCACCTCCTCTTTGCTTCTACCATACGCGACTTCGGCTTGCGCAACGGCGTGTGTTACGCGCTCGAGCATTTGAAGCGGGGTCTCGATCAGCTTGCCGCGCTCGTTCTTGAGCAGGTAGCGCGCCTTCAACACCTCATGGGCGTTCACCGAAAGCGGGAGTTTTGTTTCAATGCTCATTGCTCGCCCCCCATCTTCTCTCGCTTCTCCTCACTTCCGCGTGGCCAGGAATAGCGATGCTTTACAAAGATCGAATGAGGAATACGTGCGGTTTACGCTACTTCTGCTCCTTCACGTAAATGACGTCGCCTTCCTTGAGCTTGCTGAGGAAGGACAGTGTATCAGGCGTAAGATCGGAGATCGAAAGGACGATATTAGCACCGTCGGGCGTCTCTCCGGTGGGTCCGTACTCGGCGCTGTCCTCCAGCCGTATACCCATCATACCCCGATTCTGTCGTGACATGTTCGTGACGCCAAGGGAGCCCCGTTTCGTACCTTTGGTAGGGAGATTCTCGGGCACGAGCGTTCCTGCTTCATCAGCATTGCCCTGGAAGAGCACGAGACCTGGTATGCTGAAATACACCTTTAAATGGCCGATCGGTCGGGTGATCAATCCCGTAACCTTCTTAAAATACCAGGCGGTCTTTGGCGCGAGATCCTCAAACAGCTTCACGTTGAACACCGCTTCCCGGTCAACACCAATCGTTCTCACCGTCCCTCGTTCCATGATCTCCATCGTCAATGCAGGCTGTTGATCAACGACCATCGCGTCATCTGCTTGATTGCCCTCGCGCACCTGCTCGATATTAGCCTGCTCAAAGAACTCCTCGGCCGCCTTCTGGGTCTTCCCCACGACCATCATCCATCGCGGCTCGGTGACTATGAAGATCGTGTCGCCCATTTGCGCTGCGTCTATCAGGTCGCTTCCCTCTATCACCGCCCCGAAGACGTTATGGGAAGGATTGGGCAGTCGGCTGTCCTTATAGACATAGATCTTCCCTTTCTCCGTACCGCTATTGCGGACCGAGAGATAGTGTCTTGAGCGATATTCCACGCTCTCGACGGGTAGGTTTAAGCCCTTCAACGCGCTGGATGCGATAAAGGTATGCGTCCAGTCGTCGATCTGGAGCAGGTCGTCTCTGGTGAGCGATAAGAAGTGCTCACAGGACATCGGGGCCTCGGGGAAGAGTTTTACAGCGATATGAGTATAAATCTCCTGGCCTTCCTCGATCTCGGTATCCAGGTCTGTGGTGACGAAGCCAACCCGTTCTGCCGGCGTTACCAGCGGTGTTATCTCTGTTATGCGCTCATTCTCTTCCAAATTCGTGATCATACTTCGCCCACGCGTCAATTTCCCAATGCTGCCCGCTTCGCCCGTGCCATAGGCCGCAGTATGCTCGCGCTTGCTGATCATGAGGTAGGTCAAACTAGGATCAAAACCACCGAAGCCGAAGAATACCTCCCATTTCTTGTAAGTGCGCTCACGTTTGTCGACCGCTAGGTTGGTCTCGAGTGGTCCAATTGCGGTGATATCCTCGGTCACCCACGCAATTCTACCCTGGTCGTCCTTGAACTGCGGATAGATCTTGTGGAAGAGCGCTATCGCTTCGGTCTCGTGCTCTGTAGCGATCTTGATCCTCGCCTCACTGCTCTTGGTCTTGAGCGCGAACTCATTCCGCAACTCGCCACCCTTCTTCTCAGAAACCACTGCACAGACACAACCGGGCCGGTATGCACCGTTGAGCTCCTTGAGAATCGCACCCAATTTCGTGCTTTTGACGGTTTGGGGCTCACCATTAACGAGGATATTCATAACACTATTGTTAGGACTCGGTGGGCTTTTAAAGTTTTTTCTTTTTACCTCACCGGAGGTAGTTATCTCAAACTGCTGTTCGACCGGAAGGTTCCTGTCCCTGGAACAGGCGAAGCGCTCGGGGCGTAGAAGGGTGGGTTTTTTATCCTGTGACGGAGCTATAGCTATCTATACTAGGTAGAAGTAGTCGGAGCAATGGAAGAAATCGTGCGCATAGTGGAGGAGGAAGAGACGGTATATACTAATCCAATCGTGCTGGAGGGCTTGCCTGATGTGGGCCTGGTAGGGACGATTGCAGCTTCGTTCATCGTGGAGAAGCTGGAATATCGCGAGATCGGGCACATCGAATCGGAACTGTTTCCACCGGTTATGGTTATCCATGACGGGAGATTGGAGAATCCGTTCAGGATTTACAGCGATGCCGACGGGCGCACTATCGTGATTTTATCGGAGGTGGCAGTGCCGCCCAAGGCGGTTTACCCATTGACGACCGCGTTGGCTGATTGGTTTCGGAAGCTGGAGGTGCAACAGCCAATTATCTCGATTAAGGGGCTTCCTATGAAGAACCGCATGGATATCGAGAAGCCAGAGGTCTTCGGCGTTGGCAATAGCGCATCCGCAGTGGCCGTGTTGAAGGAAAAGCAGCTGGATCTTCTGGAGGAGGGGTTCATTGCCGGGACATACGCGATGATGCTGCGAGAATGCGCGAAGCGGCAAATCAGCGCGGTTTCGGTGCTCGCACAGTGCTATCCGGTCTATCCCGATCCGGGCGCGGCAGCGGCGGCGATTGAAGTTGTTAAGAAGTTTGTCACGGCACTCGATGTAGATGTCGCTGAACTCCTGGAAAACGCTGAGGAGATCAAGCTTAGAGCGCGAGACCTCATGCAGCAGACTACACAGTCCGCGCAGGAGATGCAGAAAGGTATGGAGCAGGATATGCCCATTATGTATCGGTGAAGCGGGGGTGAGAAGGGAGCGAAATGGGACTGGAAAGAAGTTTATTGAAGGCAACGTGGGGTTATAATGGCAATTTAGAGCCGTTATACGAGGTAGAAGATCTTGAAGATCTGATTCTGGTAACCTTTGACCTGCCGCGCGTGAAGAAGGAGGACGTTGAGGTCCATACGACGAGGAACACGTTAGAGGTGACGGCGCGGATGAGCAACGCTGTCTGCTGGGAGCGGTGGGGAGTGGTTCAGAAGAAGATCGCGTTCCAATCATTTAAGAAGCAGATTCGGCTGCCAGAACCCATCGAGCCAGAGCAAGTGGAGGCGACCTTAAAGAACGGCGTTCTCCGGATCGCGCTGCCCAAGATCCGGCAGAAGGTATCGATCAAGCTTGTGTAGCTAGCAGGCGAACAGAAGGTTAGCTCAGGTCCTTACGTGCAGTGAGAAGCCCAGGGATCGCGCTGCATAGGTCAATCGCCCGATTGAGACAATGTCAACGCCCGTAGCCGCATACTCCCGCACGTTCTCCTTGGTTATTCCGCCCGAGGCCTCGATGAGTAGCCGATCACGGAGTCCCGAGGTGTTGAGCAGCTGCAGGCACTCTTTTACCTTCGTTGGGGTCATGTTATCGAGCATGATGATATCGACGCCCAAGCTCGCCGCTTGGAGCGCGTCCTCGATGGTTTCCACCTCTATCTCGAGCTTGCGGGTGAAACTGATCGCGCTCTTGGCCTTCTTTATCGCCTGCTCCAGGCCCATGAGCGCGAGATGATTGTCCTTAATGATTACCGCATCGGCGAGTCCAAAGCGGTGCGGATCACCACCACCGATCATAATGGCTCGTTTCTCGTACTTCCTGAAGCCCGGCGTCGTTTTCCGGGTCCCTGCGACCGTGACGTGGTAATTACCGCTCTGCGCCTCCTCGACATACTCGTGCACGAGCGTCGCGATACCGCTCATCCGGCCGAGGATGTTCAGGACAAGGCGCTCGACCTTTAAGATCTTCGCAGCGGAACCATGCAGTCTCACCACGACGTCCTCAGCCCTCAGAGCATCGGCATCGGTAAATTCAGTGGAATATTTGAGTCCCGCGTAATCGAAGATCTGCAGAACCTCCTCTAAACCCGCGAGGAGGCCATCCTCCTTTACCGTGATCTCCGCGTTGCAGACAGTTGTTATGGGCACGATGAGCTCGTAATCCTCGTGCCCGCAATCTTCCTCGAGGAAGTGTTCTATCTCCTTCAGCAGCATGGGCACATAAAACTTATCTTCTTAACTTAAGAAAGGTTAAGCACAAATCGCTCGTTTTTAACGATCCTTTCTAAGACTGCACGGTAGAAGATGACACGAATAAGCGTAGGTATAGTGGGCTGCGGTGCGATCGGCATGGAGATCTGCATGGCAATAGACAGAGACAAGTTCGCCGACCGGGCGCTGGACCTGAATATGGAGCTCAAATGGTTGATCGATGCGCATCCCGAGCGTATCGATCAGCTCTGCGAGTTACTGCGAAGGAAGCCGGCGCTCACGAGGACTGACAGCTCAGATCTGGCAGCGATTTTGGATGCCGTTGATCTGGTTATCGAATGCGCCTCGCAGGATGCGGTGCGTGAGTATCTGCTCCCTGCGCTGGGCGCGGGAAAAGATGTCATGATCATGAGTGTCGGGGCGCTGATCTGCGATCCCGGCCTGTATGAAGAGATTGAGCGGCTAGCAAAGGAACGGGGCGGGAAGGTCTACATTCCTTCCGGCGCTATTGCGGGTCTTGACGGGCTCAAATCTGGTGCTATCGGGGGTATTCAATCGGTACACTTAACGACACGGAAGCCGCCGCGCGGCTTTGCGGGGAACGAATACGTGCAAGCGGCGGGGATCAAGCTTGACGGGCTACAGGAGGAGCGGACGTTGTTCATCGGCCCTGCACGAGCGGCATTAGCGCATTTCCCGGAAAACGTTAATGTCGCCGCTTCATTGAGCCTTGCGGGTATCGGTCCTGAGGCAACGAAAGTGCAGATCGTAGCAGATCCGGGCGCAAAGGAGAACCAGCACGAGATAGAAGTACGGGGTGAATTCGGGCAGCTCCTGGTGCGGGTGAGGAACTTCCCGTCGAAGTCGAATCCCAGAACAAGTTATTTAGCGGCGCTCTCGGCGATCGCGACACTGAAACGCATATCTTATCCAATAAAGGTGGGGACGTAGTGAACGAGAAGATACTATGAGCACAGATGACGTGATAGCGGCCTTTTTGGGCCTCGAGGACGATAACCTTCTCAAGGAAGCGGTAAAGCTCCTGATAGTGACGCAGCGGGCGTACAGAGATGTGGAGACGCAGCGGATCAGCCGTCGCGAGGCGGACAATGTGCGTCGTACGTACCTTAAGTACATGCGGAAACACGGACTGAAGACCGTGGACGAAGTGGAGGGCTTAACAGAGGGCGAGTTTGCGATCGTTCGGGACGCCGCGGAAACTGACGAAAGCGCGCTGCAGCCGCTCAACCAGGACGATCTATGGCTTTTAACGGATTTTGAAGCGATCTGTGCACTCTGGCTGGCGGAGGACGTCAAAGCAGCGGAAGGATTTCCCGATGCGCTCCGCGAGTTTCTGAGCGACCAGGGTATCGAGGGCCATTTGAAAGAGCGCCTCTTTGAACGTGATAAGGCGCGCGGCGAGTACCTGCTTACTGCAATCCTTGAGGAAGAACCGTCAGATTTAGCCGCTCATTCCCTGCTTATGGGGCTGTACGAGGAGGGAGAGCGATGGGCGGATGTCGAGGCGGAATACAAGCGGTTCCTGGACGAGACGGACGATGAAATGGTCTGGGCGAACTATGGCGACTTCCTGGAGCGTCGTGGACGGTATACTGAGTCGTTAACTGCGTTTAAAGAAAGTCTGGAGGTTTGCGAGCGCATTGGCACGACCGGTGAAGGGCTTGGTGAGGTCATCAAAGAGCGCATCAGCCGAGTGGAGCGCATGCTGCATCTGGAGGCTGAAGAAGCGCGGAAGGCACGTGCGTACTGGGAATCGTCGTGGCTGCTCGAGGAGGTCCGGGCGTTTGCGGATAGGCGGTTGCGGAAAGAGATGGAGAAGGCGCAGGAGGAGTATAAGGAAGCGGCCGGGCTGGAGAAGTTGCGAATCGATTTGCTCTTCGAGTTCCTTAACTGGTTCCTGTTCACGCGCAAGCTGGCAGATGGGCGAACGCCGGGGCTCATGTACGCAGATGAGAAGGAACTTGATGAAGAGCTCAGGGCGAAGATAGAGAAGCTTGGTAATCCTATCACGGGCGCATTTGAAGTCATCCGCGCCGACCCGGCGAGTTTTACGCTGGTGGTCAAAGAGACGGAGAGCGGGAAGGAGTACGAGTTGCGGGGCGATTTGCCGGAGCTCGAGGAGGGCTTGACGTTCGCCATGGCGATCTATCCCTGGGGCGATATCTACTTTACTGGTGGCGTTTTGAGACCGCTGAAGGAGGCGAGTTGAGCGCTCACGAATCCACGTGCGTACTCGACCGAACGGCGTTAGCATAGCGGTCATGAAGTCATTTTGGGGATATGGCAAGCATGCAATTACCGACGAAATATGGCACGGGCTGTAAGAGTATGGATGAGCTCCTCGGCGGTGGTTTCGAGTCGGGCACGGTCACACAGCTTTATGGCGAAGCGGGCAGCGGCAAGACCAACATCTGTCTCCAGATGGCCGTCGAGTGCGCGCGCGACGGGCAGAGTGTAATCATCATTGATAGCGAAGGGCTCTCACCTGAGCGGTTTTTACAGATCGCCAGTGCGCACAAGAACGAGGACGAGTCGGTAGAGGTGCTCGCGGAGCGAATTATCCTCTATCAGCCCCATACCTTCGAGCAGCAGACCTCGTGCATCAAGGAGATTGGCACGGTAATCAAGGAGAAGGCGAATAAAAGTAAGATAAAACTAATCGTTTTGGACTCGGCGACGCTCTTTTACCGGCTGGAGCTGGACGATGAACGGAGCGCATATGTTAAAGGCCTGGCAAATCAAATTGCAACGCTCTTAGAATGCGCGCGCAGGCACGACCTTGTGGTCATCATAACAAATCAGGTGTATATGGATGTGGAAAGCGG